>JAGNEZ010000107.1 GCA_018003015.1 Phycisphaerae bacterium
CAAACTCCCGCATGGTCGCGTCGCGCCAGCCGTCGGCCCAGCGGACGAACCAGTCGCGGGCCTCGGGGTTGCCGCGCCAAGCCTCCCAGAGGAAATGCTTCATCGTACGCCCGTTATAGCCGCTGTCACCGCCGCCGGCGCGGGGAAGTTGGTCACAATCGGTGCGAAGGTAAATTCCGTCACGCACGCGCCCGGACACCCCTTCACCCAAGCCCCGCGCAACTCCTCATCACCGCCGAGGCTAGAAGGACCAAGCCCAGCCAAATGGCGATGACGTAGATTCCACGTGCGGGCTCCGGCTCCGGCACTGCCACACGCGGGCAACCGACCTCCACCCAGTCGGTTCTGGCGACGTGCTTCTTTGCCCAAGGATGCTCTGGATCGAGCCGCAACGCCTCCTCGAAGTGCTCTCGGGCTTTGGCGGCCTCGCCACGCCCCAAGACGATGAGGCCGAGCACTGCGTGCCCGTCAGCCGACTCTGGATCCCGCGCCACCGCCTCGCGGGCCGCCTCCCGGGCCAAGGCACCCTGCCCCAGGCAGTTCAAGAACTGTGCCCGCATCAATCCACCTTTCACGCTCAGCGGATTCATCGCCAGACCCTGCTCCGCCGCGTCCAGGGCGGCCTGCACGTTCCCGCGGGCCTCGTGGACTTGGGCCAGCAGGAAGCGATCGGGAGCTTCGGTCGGGTCCAGGCGGATGGCTTCCCGAACCGAGGCTTCGGCAGCCTCCAACGACCCCATCTCCAGCTGAATGACGCCCAGCGCCCAATGGCAGAATCCCCGGTTGGGGTCCAGCCGAACCCCCTCCTCAGCCTCGGCCAAAGCCTCCTGCCGCCGCCCCAACCGCAGCAGACAGAAAGCGAGTTTGGCCCGCACCTGCCCGCAGGTCGGGCATTCCTTGACCGCCTCCCGCGACTGCCGCTCGGCCAGGTCGTACCTGCCCGCCCTCGCGAATTCCCACGCCACGTCGCACCTTGTGCGGTTAGGTCTCATGTCGACTCTTGCCCCTGAATCGTCCGGCTCGACATCCGTGTTGCCGTCGAGATCTGCTGCGATGTGGCCGTTGGAACCGAGCGCCAGTGGGCCACCGGGTGGCAGCGATGCGGGGTTGGCCGTGTTGCTGCATGTTACGAGCAGCTCTCAGTCCGCACAATTCGGATCGGCCGGTTTGCCCGCTCCGCCGTAGCACCGCTGGAACAGGCCGAAGTCCGAATGGTCGACGTCGAGGTCGGCGTCGAAGTCGGCCTTGGCACAGTCGCCCCAGTAGGGCACAGCCGGGCCTGCGAAACACGCTTCGAACGCCTGGAAATCCGCGGAGTCCACGTCGCCGTCGCGGTCGAAATCGCCGAAGATGACGAGCGGGCATCCCTGGGCGTCTACGACCGCGCCGGAAACGGTGCCCGGACACGCGTCGCAGGCATCACCCACCCAATCGGCATCGCTATCTGCTTGTTCTGGATTGAGGGTTGTGGGGCAGTTGTCGCAGACACGAAATCCATCGCCATCCTCATCGGGCGGCTCGAGCGATGGCTCGGGACTCAGCACGAACATGACACCCGCAAGGGGGTCAGCCGTATCCGGCTCGATCAGCCGGAGACTACCGCCCCAGCCGCCCGAGCCCTGATCCACGCGCATGAGGATGCGGTTGTAGCCGCAACCGAGCATGAATATGTCGGACATGTCCTGGTCACAGGCACTCTCTCGGCACTCGCATATGTGGAGTGTCCGCGTACCGTTGACCCACACAAAGGCTGAGTCATTAGAACCCATGGACAACCGAGCCCCTCGCGGAGGTCCAGGGTTGTAGCAATAGGTGTGGAGGTAGGCAACCCTGCCAGTTGTGTCGCCACTGGCATAGTAGTCCTTGAGATCCAGCATTGTCGCTGAAGTGAACTGTACCGCGTTCTCTTCACGAAGGTTGACCCATGTCTTACCAGCTTGAACTTGGCCAGGCAGGGGCGAGACGGCAGTTTCGGATCCGCCGCCAGAGAGAGCCAGCACGTCAGTATCGCAAAGGTCGTTGCATCCGGATCCAACCAGAGCTCCTTCCGAGCGGTGCCCGAGGATCAGCCAATCACGAATCGCCCTGGGTCGACTCGCAGGGATATCGGGAATGGTCAAGCTCTGATTGTCGCCAATAGCCGACCGGAACGGTGTGACGATGAAGTCGGTGAGGATGGTGCTCCCACCGTTGTCAAAACGCAGCACGAATAACCAGCCCCCCGCGTAGATTTCGTTGACTGCGACCAGAACACGATGCCACCCTTCGCTCAATACAAACGGTGGGGAAATACTACCGTCAGGCTTGCAGTTTCGATCACTTGCATATCGATGCCGTTCGACGCCGTCCACGAGTATCTTGAAACCATCATTACTGCCCACGCGGGTGCGAACCACACGGGTCACCGGGTTGTAGACATAAGTGTGTGCGTATGCGACAGCCACGGCATCTCCCCAGAGATCCAGAAAACGCACTCCTTCTCCCGAGCACAAGGCCCTTCCCAGGACGTGGGTCCATGCTTGCCCGCGCGTATGGTTGCCTGGCGAGGGATCAACAGTGGCATCAGTGTAACCGCAACCTCCTGTCAGTCGGTCGTTCAGAGATGAACCGTTGAAGGTACCAAGCACGGCCCAAGAGCGAATCCATCCCTGGTCAGGGTCTATACCAGGTTCGAGGCCATCAATCACGCCGTTGCCGTTGCGGTCGGCAATGTCGGAACACCAGGGGCAGACGTCGCAGGCGTCGCCGACGCTATCGCCGTCCATATCAGACTGACTCTGGTTGCTGACCAGCGCACAGTTGTCGCAGCCATCGACAACTCCGTCCTGGTCATCGTCCGAAGTATCCGGAACTCCGTTGCAGTTGTTGTCGTCGGTGAGAGGCGGCATGTCGTACTCAACGAGTAAGTCACTCTGGCGGAGGGCGTCGGCGTCGTGCCAGCCCAGACCGTTCCCCGGCCGTGAGAACTGGCCGAGGAAGGACTCCGGACCGACGCCACCGTCATTGGGCTGACCTCGCGCCCAGGCCGCGAATTGCCAGGGTTCGTCGGTGATCCAGGACCAACCGTCCGCCCCGACGACGTTCGGGTCCTCTTGAAATCCGCCCAGCCAAACGAAATCAAGCCCGGACGCATTTCCCAGGAGTTGGGCAACGTAAGCGAATTCCTGAAGGCTGGTCACGGTGGCGAGATGGCCGCCCAAGCAGGCCGCATTATTGCGAGCCTGATGCCACGTGTATTCACCCTTTACGATCTGGTAGGCAGCTTCGCAGGCGTCACCAACACTGTCGTGATTACTATCGGCCTGATCAGGGTTGAACCGGATCGGACAATTGTCGCAGGCGTCCCCCAGGCCGTCTCCATCGAAATCCACTTGACCGGGATCCGGTATGGTCGGACACGTGTCGATAGCATCTGGCACACCATCCGCGTCTGCATCTTCTGCGCCCTGAATGACCACCCACACATTGTCCAAGGCCGGCCCGCAGTTGTAGTCTCCTGGATTGGTTGCCAGGAATTCCAGCGTCGTCTCTACGTCTATCGCTGCAAACTGCCACGTCTTGGTTTGCCAGCCCATGTCCCATAGCTCACGGCCAGTGATGTTGAAGGTGAAGTCCTTCCACGTCCCAGCCGCCTGAACACGCAGCTGCTTCACCGAGCTGTCGCAGGCCGGATTCCCAGCCAGGTCAAAGACCACAACATACTCCTGGCCGACAATTGTCGGAAAGGTCTGGGCAATACCACCCGCATCCATATCGAGGCTGCGACGACCGGCAGAACTGAGCCAATACTTACCGGTGTAGGTAACGCCGCCCGTAATTGTCCATTCCGGAATGGCGGCCGATCCTGGGGCCAATGCTGTGTAAACACTAGGGTCCTGGCCGACTTCAAAGCTCCCATTCTCCAGGATCACCCCTCCATTCCCAAACTCAATCACGTAACCAACAACGAGACCCGAGTACCCGCGCGGATCCTCCCATAGGTCGTTCCACTGGCTACCCCGGCCTACACCCCCGTCAAGAGAAAAGTGGAGATAGTCCTGATGGTCAAGGAAGTCATCCGGGTTGCCCGGGCACCAGTTCTGATAGACGATCGGCTGCCCAGTGGTCCATCGCCAACCACCCAGCGGTTCAGAGGATCCGGCCGACTGATAACCGCCGATCCATGGGCCATAAGACCGGTCCTCAAGCGGATCATCGCACCAGAACTGCGGTGCGTCGATCAGTCCGAAGACAAAGGCGTTCTCGTCAGCGGAACCGATGGTGGCCAGGTGTCCACCGGCCGCAATAGCGGCGTCGTTCGCCTGGTCCCACGCTATCCCATCGGGCACGCTCACCGCGCGATAGCGATGGCCGTTTACCGGCCACACAGCCTCCGTGGGCCTCGGATCGAACTCGATAACAAAACCCTTCAGCAGGACAGTTGATTCCTGATCTTGCCAAGCAGGTGCCCGCGCTTGGCCGAGCGGTACGCCATAATCGAGCCGATCCTCGACATCATCCCGGTTATTGGGCTGTCCCGGCAGCCAATTGGTGTAGTCCCACGCTTCCTCGGTTACCCATCTCCACCCCCCCAATGGCTCGGCAGACCCCTCCGGCTGGTATCCTCCCAGCCACGTTCCCCGATACCAACTGGTCGACGGATTCTCATACCAGAACTGAGCTGCGTCGGTGAGACTGAAGACAAACTGGTTTTCTTCGGCCGATGTGCATGTAGCGAGGTATCCACCGGCGACGATGGCCGCGGCGTTTGCCTGGTCCCACGTGAGGCCGTTGGTCACATAGACCGCACGATAGAGATGTCCGTTGGCCGGCCAGCGGACTTCAGCCGGTCCGAACTCGATCACATATCCCTTCAGCGAGGTTCCGGCTCCGATGTCGTTCCAGGTGGCTGCCCGTGCCTGGCCGACCGCAACGTAGTAGTGGACGCGGTTCTCGACGACCGAGTTGTTGGGCTGACCTGAAAGCCAGGCCGCGTATCTCCAGGTCTCTTCCGTGACCCAGCGCCAGCCGCCCGCGGGCTCGGCGGAACCTTCCGGCTGATAGGCGCCGAGCCACGGGCCCCAGTTTGTGTTCGTCCCCGAACCGGTCCAAAACTCAGATGTGTTCACGAGGCTGAACACGAAGTCGTTTTCGGCCGAGGATGTGCAGGTCGCCAGGTATCCGCCGGCCGCAATTGCGGCGTCGTTCGCCTGGTCCCACGCTATCCCATCGGGCACGCTCACCGCGCGATAGCGATGGCCGTTGACCGGCCACACAGAATCCGCGATCGCGGGCCTTGCGCCCTGTAGCATGAGGGGAACAAGAGTCGATGCCATGATCCTGAACAGATGGATTCGTAAGTATGGCAGATCTATCGTTCTGGAAGTCTTCACTTTGCATTCCTCCTGAAAGCCTCCAACCACCTTTTCAGTGATTCGATCCCCAGGTCCCATCTCCGTTCATCAGGCAACCAGAGGCTTCGCCCCCAGAACGATAAGGCTAATGGGTCCGAAGGATGACGTTCAAGACGTTACTCCGAGTTCAGGGTCAATCGGAACCCGATGCTTCTGCTCCTGACATTTCGGCCACCAACGCCGCCGCGTGCAGCCACCCGGCACCGGCTGGCGTCACACTCCCAGCAACCGCCGCGGAGCACCGGAGACGTCTGCCCTGTCTCGGGCCCACGCGGGTTGACGCACGGTGTCCCGCAGCTGTCCACACACCACTCGTAGTAAGTCGCGCTGTACCAGTCGTTGCACCACTCCCAGACGCTGCCGGCCATGTCGTACAGGTTATAGTTGCTGGCCCCGTTGCTCGTCTGATAGCTCGTCGGAATGCCGGGCCAGCCGAAATCCGCACGGGAGCGCATTGACCCATCAAAGAAGCCCACAGGACTTGTGAATGGGTACGGCAACACACCCCACAGGGGGTGATCGCCGCGAGTCGGGCTGTCGTCATACGAGTAATCAGTCGAACTGGAGTAGTTCGCCCGAGCGTGCTGGATATCGTCGTTGTCCGACCACGGAAAACGGTGCCCGGCCACACCGCCGCGTGCTGCTCTCTCCCATTCCGCCTCCGTCGGCAGGCGATAGCCGCTGTTCCAGATGCAGTTCCACGTGGACAGGTCGTAACCCAGCGGCCGCCCCTCCATCCCGCTTCGCCAATTGGCATATGCGACCGAACCGTACCAGCTAACCATGACCATCGGGTAGTCCTCTTTGCCAGCCACCACGCCGAACGTCGAACCATCCCAGGTGATCTGGCTGTACGACGAGCTGAGCGCCG
Source organism: Phycisphaerae bacterium (assembly GCA_018003015.1). Taxonomy (NCBI): domain Bacteria; kingdom Pseudomonadati; phylum Planctomycetota; class Phycisphaerae; species Phycisphaerae bacterium. The sequence goes on from JAGNEZ010000107.1 coordinate 6,265, forward strand.
TGCTGCAATACGGGGTACTGCTGCTGTATTTGTAGACCACGTTGTAGTTGACCGTGATCAGGTTGCCCTGGCTCTTGGCCCAGTTCAGCGCGTCGGCGTACTGCTGGTTGGTCACCTCGTAGCGGTCCATGTAGAAAGCGCCGACGTAGACTGCGTGCACCGGCTGCTCTTCGGTGCTTCCCTCAGTGAACGTGTCACCCATCAGGAATTCGCCGGCCGAGATCAGCTCCATGCCCGCAGGCGCCTCCGCTGCGGCGTCACAGCCGACCTGGGCCGGTCGGTTCATCCCACTGTAACAACGCTGGAATGCTCCGAAGTCGATTTGGTCGACATCGGCATCCTGGTCGTGATCGGGCGGCAAAAACCCATCGACGGCCTCAAGCGTGCAGCCGCCCGGCGGGTTCTGGAGGTCGTACGGTATCGCCGGCCCGGTCGCGCAGGACTCGAACGCATCCAGGTCGTCCGCATCCACGTCGCCGTCCCGGTCGAAATCGCCGAAGATGACCGCTGGGCAGCCGTGTTCGTCCACAACCGTGCCAGGAATCGTGTTTGGACAGGCATCGACGCTATCCAGTGCGCCATCGCCGTCGGAATCCATCGGCAGAGTGACCGTGAACTTGCAGACGTTATCCTCAACAACCGCCTCCCCAAACCCATCGACCAGAACGGTATGCACGGTGTAACTCCCGACACCCAGAGGGCTAATCATCTCCGTATGCGACCACGGAACGACAACTTGCGCGCATGGTCCCGGAGAAATTCCCACCGTGAAGTAGAACGTAGTTCCAGAAACTTCTACACCGCTAAGCGAATAGCATTCGTTCGGCCACTCCCCGGAGAATCTAATCTTTACGCGGTCCATTGTGCTTGGCGCTGCCGGCGAGACGAAGCACTGCGGTGGCCAAAAAGGCCAGCTTGTGTCGTATGTCACGTTTAACTGGTCTGAGGCGCTGTTGCCGGCCTCATCACGAGCGGTTAGCGTGAGTAGGTTCTGTCCCCCTTGGAGCAGGATCCCAGTCACGCTCCAGCTGGCTGTTCCGATGGCGGTGCCGTTCCCGCCCCGACTGTTCGACCAGGTCACCTGCATCACGCCCACGTTATCCAAAGCCGTCCCCGCGAGATCGATGGTACTGCTGGCCGTCGTGTATGTCGGGTTGCTCGTCGGACTGGTAATCGCGATAGTCGGAGCCTGGGTGTCGAGTGGCGTAACAAACTCGTAGGCGCCCATGTCCACAATGGGGGCAGCACCGCAGTCTCCCGGGGCGTTCGGGCAATCTGCCGTTGCCGGGTCATCCATGAAGCGCGGATGCCCATCAAGGTCTTTCGAGACGCCTGCGGGCACGCCCGCATTGTAGCCGGCGTCGATGCAAGGCGAACCGGGGAGCAGCCGGAAGTCCCCAACTTGCCTGTTCACGAATAGCGGGTCAACGGAGATGTCGCCGGTACCGACGCCAAGTCCTGAGTAATTGGTGCCATCCGGATTGTAGACGCAGTTATTACGCAGCGTGGGCGTCCCTCCCACGTTGTACAAGCCCGAAGAGTTGAAAGCCACAGTGTTGTTCGAGATCGCGGGGGATGCATTATAGCAGTCAATCCCCCCGCCGTGGCCAACAGTGCTGGTTGCGGTGTTCCCTGTGATCGTGTTGTTCGAGATCGTCGGGGAGGCGTTCGTGCAGGAGATTCCACCGCCGTAACCCCAGGACACGCGGCCATTGAAAGTGCTGGTCGCGGTGTTTCCGGCAATCGTGTTGTTCAAGATCGCCGGGGATGATGCATTAGCGCAGTAGATTCCGCCGCCGTAGCCAGCGCGGTCCGTACTGGTCGCCGTGTTTCCGGTGATCGTGTTGCTCGAGATTGTGGGGGAGGAGGAATAGCAGTAGATCCCCCCGCCACAACCAGCCTCATGGGGGCCGCCGGTTGCGGTGTTCCCGATGATCGAGTTGTTGACGATCATTGCAGAGGATTCGTAGCAGTAGATTCCACCACCGCCGCCACCGAAGTAGGTGCCACCGGTTGCGGTGTTCCCGGCGATCGTGTTGTTCAAGATTGCCGGCGAGGCGCCATGGCAGGAAACTCCAGCGCCGCGGTTACCGCCACCGCCGGTTGTGGTGTTTCCGCTGATCGTGTTGTTCGAGATCATCGGGGAGGCGTAATCGCAGTAGATTCCACCACCTTCAGAATAACTGCCGGTCGTTGTCCCGTTGCCGTTGCGGATAGTGAAACCGTCGATGGTACTCAGGCCACTGGCAATCCTCTGGGCCGTGACTACCGAGCCGCTCTGCTGACCGTCCAGGATCGTTGCGTTCGACCGGAAGTCCCGCTCAGCCCTCGACGCCTCTGCTCCGGCAAAACCGCCGTATGCGTGCGCAAGTGGACGCAGCGTAATTCGCTCTTGATATGTCCCCGCTTTCACCCAGACCTCGCCACCCAACGTCGATACCGCATCAATACCCGCCTGCACCGTCCGCTTGGCCAAAAGCCAACTCGAACCGTCGTTGGCGTCGTTGCCGGAAGGGCTGACCCGAACGACCTTCGCGGTGAACGGCGGCGTGCTCCCATTGAACTCGTCCGCCCCGATGTCCACGTGCGCACCCTGGATACGTGGCTGGCCATCCATGTCCACCCACGCGGGTTGCACCACGCTGTCCAGGCCGGTATCGATGCACGGCGAACCGGCCTTCAGATGGACCTCGCCGTAGTCGGCGGCAAGCAGTTGAGGGTCAACGGAGATGTCGCCGGTACCGACGCCAAGTCCTGAGTAGTTGGTGCCATCCGGATTGTAGACGCAGTTATTGCGCAGCGTGGGCGTTCCTCCCACGTTGTACAAGCCCGAAGAGTTGAAGGCCACGACGTTGTTCGAGATTGCCGGGGAGGAGGAACTGCAGCAGATCCCACCGCCGTCGTTGACCGCGACATTCCCGGCAATCGTGTTGTTCGAGATCGTCGGGGAGGAGGAGGAAGTGTACATTCCACCGCCGTCCTTGCTTGCGCTATTCCCCGTGATCGTGTTGTTCAAGATCGTCGCAGAGGAGACGATGCAGTAGATCCCGCCGCCATAGCAGTAATTGCCGCCGGTTGCGGTGTTCCCGGTGATCGTGTTGTTTGAGATCGTGGGAGAGGAGGAACTGCAACAGATCCCACCGCCGTGGATTGCGGTGTTTCCAGTGATCGTGTTATTCGATATCGTGGGGGAAGAGGACCAGTAGCAGTAAATGCCGCCGCCATGGCCAACAGTGCCGGTTGTGGTGTTTCCGCTGATCGTGTTGTTCGAGATCATCGGGGAGGCGTAATCGCAGTAGATTCCACCACCTTCAGAATAACTGCCGGTCGTTGTCCCGTTGCCGTTGCGGATAGTGAAACCGTCGATGGTACTCAGGCCACTGGCAATCCTCTGGGCCGTGACTACCGAGCCGCTCTGCTGACCGTCCAGGATCGTTGCGTTCGACCGGAAGTCCCGCTCAGCCCTCGACGCCTCTGCTCCGGCAAAACCGCCGTATGCGTGCGCAAGTGGACGCAGCGTAATTCGCTCTTGATATGTCCCCGCTTTCACCCAGACCTCGCCACCCAACGTCGATACCGCATCAATACCCGCCTGCACCGTCCGCTTGGCCAAAAGCCAACTCGAACCGTCGTTGGCGTCGTTGCCGGAAGGGCTGACCCGAACGACCTTCGCGGTGAACGGCGGCGTGCTCCCATTGAACTCGTCCGCCCCGATGTCCACGTGCGCACCCTGGATACGTGGCTGGCCATCCATGTCCACCCACGCGGGTTGCACCACGCTGTCCAGGCCGGTATCGATGCACGGCGAACCGGCCTTCAGATGGACCTCGCCGTAGTCGGCGGCAAGCAGTTGAGGGTCAACGGAGATGTCGCCGGTACCGACGCCAAGTCCTGAGTAGTTGGTGCCATCCGGATTGTAGACGCAGTTATTGCGCAGCGTGGGCGTTCCTCCCACGTTGTACAAGCCCGAAGAGTTGAAGGCCACGACGTTGTTCGAGATTGCCGGGGAGGAGGAACTGCAGCAGATCCCACCGCCGTCGTTGACCGCGACATTCCCGGCAATCGTGTTGTTCGAGATCGTCGGGCGGGCTAAAACGCAATCGATCCCACCGCCCCAGAGTGCGGTGTTCCCGGCGATGATGTTGTTAGAGATTGCCGGTGAGCCGCTCTTACAGGAGATTCCACCGCCATCGCCAGCAAGGTTGCCAATGTCGGTTGCTGTGTTTCCGGTGATCGTGTTGTTTGAGATCGTGGGGGAGGAGGAATCACATGCGATCCCGCCGCCGAGGCTTGCAGTGTTGTTGGTGATCGTGTTATTCGAGATGGTGGGAGAGGAGGAATAGCAGTAGATTCCACCGCCCAAGCGGTAGTTGTCGGACTGTGTTCCGTTGCCGTTGCGGATGGTGAAACCGTCGATCCGCGTTATCGCCGTTGCGCCGGCGGGTGCGGTGACGACACTTCCGCTGTGGTTTCCATCGAGGATTGTCTGGTTGGTTAGCCAGCCACGCTGGGCTAGGTTGGTCTCATTGCCGGCGAAGCCGCCGTAGAGGGCAACGCCGACCTTGAGGGTGATGCATTCGATGTACGTGCCAGTCGCGACCCAGACCTGGTCGCTCGAGACTGCCACGTTGAGACCGGCCTGGACGGTTCGCATGGCGGTCGCCCAGTTCAGGCCGTCGTTGGTGTCATTGCCTGTCGTTGCCACGTAAACGACCTTCGCTTCCGCTGTCGATCGGAAACTGAGCGTGGCGATCAGCACGCAAACCCACACAGCTGCTCCAGAGAGCTTCATGTCTCTGCTCCTTTCACTTGCCCAATCCCTGACCACCGTGCATTACTAGCTTGCGCAGTTCGGATCGGCCGGCTTTCCCGTGCCACTGTAACATCGCTGGAAAACCCCAGAGTTCGACCGGTCCACGTCGTTGTCCTCATCGAAGTCCGTGCCCTCGTAACCGGGCAGCAGGTGTACGCGGCGCGCGGTGGCGCAATACTCGAACTCCTCCAAATCGCTTGTGTCCACACCGGTGTCGTCGTTGACCGTCTTCTCGAAGGCTGCAATCACACGCCCAGGGCCGTGTATCCCCAAGGGGACCACCAACGGCCGCGATGGCGCAGAACAACATGATCGCTGAACCTGCATGATTCCTGGAGGGTGCACCGACCATCCTCCTTGGGTCTGACGTGGACCTCCTCAAGCGAGTTGCCGTCGGAGTATCTACGCGGCCTTGGCCGTTCGCGCCGCAATCGCACAGTTCCCGGCATTCTACATCCAGGCAGCGTCATCCGCCCGTTTCCTCGCTCAGCTTGTCCGCCACTACCCATCTTCCCTGGCCTCGCCGGACACGGTAACCGGCTGTGAAGAATGGATCTATATCGTTGTTCGAGGCCCCGGGTCGATCGCCGGGCGCTCCGCCAAGAGAAATCGTCGGAGCCTGAGCATCTGTGCTTCCAGCCTTGCACCACCGCCCTCACGGAGTCACGGGGCGTTTAGCTATCCCAATGCCATCCAATCGTGGAGAGAGACGATCCTGGAAATAGCGCCTCAAGCGAAGAGCAAGGTCATCGCCGGAACGCGACTCTCGTTCCGTCTGGCGAGCGCAGGCGATGAAGGAGGCCTCCGTCTCACAGATGCGAGAAAGCAACTTCCTGAATTGCTCGCGACTGATTCCGACACGCTCGAGTTGTTCCCTCTGCTCGGCGGTGAGGTCTACCCAGAAATCCTTTCCTGGCAGGGTACGACCGTTCGGGGCGGCCACAGGAGCAAGCCCGTCCGATCTACGCCGGAGCGGCGCAAGTTCTGTGTCCAGTCTTTTGATTTCCCGGTCATACTTTTCCACTTCTCTCTCGTGCTCGGCAGCTTGCCTTCGGCACTCGGCTGCCGCAGCCTGTTCCTTGTAGTTCGGCGAGTACCACCGACGGCGTTGACCTCTTGGCCCGATTTTCTCACGCCATTTGATGCTCATTCGGTCGTGCTCTGCAGCGCCTTTACGAAGGGCTCTCGCTTTGTCGAGCTCGGCGAGCCTGTTCTCCGTGTTGCTTCGCTTCTCTTCGTTCACTGAGGCAATCTCGCGATCGACGTCCGCTTTCTCATCGGCGGCCTTGTGGCGTGCTTTTTGAATCGCCTCTTGAACAGCACGCGAAGTCAGGATGATCTCACCGTCTGCATCGGTCATGAATTCGTTCTTCAGTAGGTCGTGGTACTTGGCGATCCTGTCCACCGCGGGCTGCGTCGCCGGTGGCGATGGCGACGATGCCTGCCCAAACGCCGGCAGAACAGAAACCACACACACCGACAGCAACCCGCTCGCAAAGCTCGTTTTCAGAAACATGGTTTTCCTCCATCTCCCGGATCGGCACTCCGAACCACGATGACGATTCTCTCATCCCCACCTTCACGAGCGGGACTCCGTCCGCGCACTCACGTGGAAAAACCCGAATTCGGCAAATTCCACGCATCGCCTGCGTCACGAGCCGGGGCGTACCGCTGCTCCCGTCCCGTCCCCACTTGACATGAGTATCGATGTTCCAGAGACTTGTTGGCATCCGGCTGAAAAGGAAACAGGGGCACTTCGCTGGGGTACAATCATGGCCGCTTGCGAGGAGGTGCTGATCGACAACGCTGTTCACGGCGACCGGGGGGCCCTAGTACTACAACGCTAAGAAAGCTCAAGAAACCTCATGCGACCAGCCGATGGGTAGTTCGAGTGGAACTCGAACACAGGAGGCCCTGGGCATGGACGCCGACACGATTCTCCGGATAAGGCCGGC
>JAGNEZ010000108.1 GCA_018003015.1 Phycisphaerae bacterium
GGTGACCGTCACCCGGTACTTCCACCCGGCGATCATGGGCGTCGTGGTCAGCCTCCCCTGGGTGTCGTTGGAGCTCATGTCCGCGGCGGTGACCACCAGGTCTGGAGCATAGTCGTCCGGCTGCAGCGGTTCGACCTTGAAGTGGGTGGTTTCGGCCGCATCGTCCGCCAGCATCCGGCTGAAGGACACCAGCACGGTGGTATTGCCGGCGGCGGATGCACCCGTCACATACAGCGCCGGCTCCTCCGGGGACGTGCCGTTGAACGTGGCCGTGTTATGCAGCGGATCCACGACGTTCGTGCCGGTGGCGTCGGTGACTTTACTCACCCGAACCGTATACTCGATGTCTTCCTGATCTTGGGTTGTTGTCAGGATGACTGCCGTCCGCCGTGAGTCATCGTCCCATTCGGCTTGGGATATATCGAGGTCGGGGTCGGCTATCGAGTAATTCTCTTCTGGTGACAGGGCGCTGACGCCCAGGGCGCTGTCAAACGTCACTAGGACCTTGTTTGGGTTCAGGGACACCGCACTGACCACGCACGGCAGGCCGGCGTAGTGGAAGATGGCCGCATTGTCGTCGGTCGCGGGGGGCACAACCCCAGCGTCGTTGGGCGGCGATAGGGCGCTCGGGTCGGTAATCACTTTGAGCCGTTCGCGGTCCCTGACGTTGCCGATAACTCTGACCCGGTAGGTCCATCCGGTATTCATCGGCAGCGTAGTGAGCTTGATCTGGGTGTTGTAGCGGACTATCTCCGCGGCGCTGACCACGAGCTCGGGCGCATAGGGGTTGGGATCGATCGGGGTGATGACGAAGTGAGTCACATCGGCCGCATCGTCCGCCAGCGGTTTGTTAAACGAGACGAGAACGGTGGTGGCACTCGTTGCCGCAGCGCCCGTAACATACAGCGGCTCGTTGGCATCGATGCCATGGAAGGTCACCCTGTTCCGAGTCGGATCGATCAGCTTGGTCCCGTTGGCCGTGGTGACGTTCGTGATCCGGATCGTGTAGTCAATGCTCTCCTGGGGGGATGTCTTTAGTATAACAGCCGACAATTTCGCAGGGTTATAGAGTTCGATGGTAGGGTCGATGGTCAGATCAGGATTGCTGATTTCGTAATACGTTGAAACAAGGACGTTGTTGTCCATGGACCCGCCGTAGGTCACCAGCACATGGTCATTGTTCAATGCGATGGCGCTGGACACAAATGGCTCGATGGTCGTAGAGCCGGCGAAGAGCACCGTGTTGCCCGGGGGGGCCTGTTGTCGGATGATTTTGGCCGCGAGGTCGGCGCGCTGGACGGTGAGCTGATACTGCCCCTCCTGCTGTTTGTCGGTCACCAACAGAACGCGCGTGGCGTCGTCTCCGAGACGGCGTACTTCCGTGACGGCCAGGGGGCTGCCGTTAGCTCCGGTAATTGCATACAGTGACGGATCTTCTGCCTCGGTCCCCACCGCTTGGTCGAAGACCACTTCGACGTAATGCTGGCTCAAGGCCTGGGCGGCGATGGGCACGGCGGTCAGACGGCCCGAGGTGCCGTCGAACGGCAACGGGATCGACTGCCCGCTGTTCTCGTCGCCCGGCTGCCCGGGCGGCGAGCATGCAAGTACCAGGGCCATCAGAGCAGCCCCGCCCAGACATGCAATTGCACCGACGCTTCTCACGCTTCTCGTCATCATGGCAGTCCTCTTCCCTTGGCCCCGACGTCGCGGAGGCGATGTGAGAGCAAATGACGCATCGCGCCGGCGCTAACCGCAACCACCGCATGGAAGGCCCGCGCGATTGAATCCAGACACCCCACTTCGCTATCCCGAAACCCTCAGAATCCGCCGCCGAGGAGCTACTCGCGCAGGTTCCGAGATAGGATCTGACCTGTCCGGGCTAAGGTGGGCAAAGAGATGCGCGACCAGACTACACTTCGCGTACTGCTTCGTCCGGTAGCTCGGGTTGTAAACCATGTTACTCTTAACTCAGATTTCCGAACCTGTCAAGCGATTTCTGCGTGTTTCAGGAAATTCTCGAGCAGTTCAAGATAATCTGGTGTGCTCCCGGGAGGCTTGCGGAGTCGCGAATAGGCAGCGGTCAGCGGGTGGATTCAGCGAGCACCTCAGCGGCTCTGAGCATTTCGCGCTCGTTCCGCAGCCTGCACTTCTTCAGGGGCCGGCTTCAACTCCTCCACCCACCGCTGCACCTCGGTGAGGTAGTAAAAGGATTTACCTCATTGAGCAGAGGCCAGGCAGATTCTGATCAGACCAACGGGCAGGCTGGATCCAGTCCATTGACGAAGCCCTGAAACGGCCCCTCCGCTCACGGGTCGTCGTGCCGCGATTCGTTGCACAAGATCCCCATGATGACCGACGGACGATTCCAGAGCCGGGCCGTCCAGCCGGCACTGTCGGTGAGCACCTTCCCATGCCGGCTTTCATACTCCTGGGGTGTGAGCTTGTGGTCGGTGCAGTTGTACGGCACGGGGAGTCTGGCGGCTACTTCTTCTTCGGCGGCGGAGGAAGATCGGGACCGGAATCGTCCAGGTCGATTTCCGTGGTCTCGTCGGAGTTGGTCATGGCCTCGAGGGCACTGATCGCGTCGTTCTCCTCATCGTCCAGATCGATGTCGATCTCATCATCATCGGCCGGGCGGGGCTTCTTCATCGTGATCTTCTGTTCGTCCACGGACGGTCCGCGGGCCTCCAGGCGAGTCTTGACGGGCCGAATCTCCGAAGGCTGACCGTCGATCTGGATGGTGAACACCACGGGCCCGACCACGATGTGATCTCCAGGAGAGAGCTTGTGCTCGACGACCCGCTGGTTGTTGATGTAGGTGCCGTTGGCGCTGCCCAGATCGCGAATGCTCACCATCTTGTCGCCGACCATGAGTAATGCGTGTTTGCGGGAGATCTCCTTGAGGGGAATTCGTAGGTCGCAGTCCTCACGGCGGCCGATGACTGTCTGGCCCAAGGCGATGGGAAAGTCCTTGACCACCCCGTTGTCCTTCAGCATGACCAGAGAAACCTTCATGCCTGCAAAGTCTAATCGCTTTGTCCAGGTCACGCAAGCTTCCCGGGGCCCATAGCCCGACCGGGGATTGGCCTGCAGGCCGGACTTGGCCGGGGCCTCCCTCGCTCGGTCCGGCCGCTCGGTCATCCGCCGACATTTCTGGCTGGCAGATGCGCCAGGGGCTGGCACGTCAGGGAGCAGGCCGAGGGTTTGTTGTGGACTCCCGGGCGTGGAAACGTGTTGGCGCGGCACAAACCGGTGCGGACTGACGACGGTCCCGCTGAGCTCGGGGTCTCTCGCCCAGCCGGCTTGACAACTGCCGGGCCGGGCGTAAACTAAAGGGCTCTGTGGCTCGTGATGGGCCACGGCTTCGGAGCGGCGGCTGGTCCGCGTCGCGTCTGATGACAACCTGGGGCCGTAGCTCAATTGGTTAGAGCATCGGATTGTCGATCCGAAGGTTGCGGGTTCGATCCCCGTCGGCCTCGATGACGTGTAAAGAACGCGGAATAAAGGACTTATGATTTGAGGCCGGGTGACAGGACGGCACCTCAACCGCAGGTTTGGGGCGGTCATAGACCGCACAACGAGCTGAACCGCCAGAGAAGAACCCGTCATGCCACGCCCTCAGGGGACCCCCTCCCGCCGCCGCAGCAGCCGGGCACTCGTTACTCTCCTGGATACCAACACACCAAGGAATGACGCGACTACGCGCTAGGAGCATGGGACTCGCCCACATTCAGGGAATCTCTCGGCGATCCGCTCCTCATCGATCAGGCCCGGCTCGATCACTTTCCGCTGAACCAGCTTGAGAATGTGGGGATGGGTCAGAGCAGTCCCGCGAGCTTCAGAAGAATAATCGGAAACAGCCAGTATGAAGTCGAAATCATGCGACATCTCCTTTCGTTCCAGTGGCTTCGCTTGGTCGCCCATTGCGGCCTCTGCCAAATCAACCGCAAACTGGGAACCGCGCTCACGGCCGCCCACCTCCAATCGGCGTCCAACAAAGCGTGGATCGAGGCACCCGCACGAGCGCCTCGATCCACCCTTAACGCGCGTCCGCTCCTACTGCTCGGACGCACCGCCGTCCTCCGTGCTGCAGGTGGATATCTCGCAGGCCACACAGGGGTCCATGTAGCACATCATGTCATCGAACGTTTCCTTCGCCGCGCAGGGCGGGGCGAGGTTCGCGCAGCCGCCGCAGATAGCTTTATCCGGCTCGGTGTAGGTGCAGCGCAGCTCGCAGGCCGGGCAGACATAGATGCAGCCGCCGCACTGCCGGCAGACCTCCGACTTGGCGTCGAACGGGGTGCCCAGGCTCCGTTTCGCGCCCCGGCCGCGAAAACCGATGGCTTTGGCCATCATCTGCTCCTCGCACATCCGCACGCACCGCCCGCAGAGGATGCAGTCCTCGTGCTCCTGCCGGAACCGCTGCTGACGGATCTCGTGGACCGAAGCCAGGTCCTGGATGGTCTTGGACTGCGGGCACGAGGCCAGCAGCAATTCCAGCACCGTCCGCCGCGCTCGCAGCACCCGCGAGGAAGCCGTCCGCACCTTGAGCCCCTGCTCAGCCGGGTAGGTACACGAGGTGACCAACCGGGCCCTCGGGCCCTCGCCGATCTCCACCACGCATAGGCGGCAGGCACCGCAGGGGGTCAGTCCTTCCATATGACAAAGCGTCGGGATTGGGAAGCCGAGGAACTGCGCGGTTTCCAAAATCGTGGAGCCCTCCTCAACCGATACATCCAGTCCGTTGATGGTCAGCGTGATCATGCCGATGGGCACCTCGACCAGACCGGTGTTCTTGATCTTGCCGACCAGGCTGAAGATCTTCGTGCCGGAGTTGTTCTTTGTGCCGACCTTCGCGAACTCCGTGGCACCCTGGCGGATGACGACGGGGATGTTGGCCCAGGTTTCGACGTTATTGATGGCCGTGGGCTTGCCGTCGATGCCCTTCTGGATCGGATAGGGCGGGCGCTGGCGCGGCTCGCCCATCTTGCCCTCGATCGAGCGGATCAGGGCTGTTTCTTCGCCGCAGACGAACCATCACTCCCCGGTTTCGTGAGCCTCCATCTTGCCCTTCTGCCAACTCAGGATGGAATTGCACACCTCCTTGACCGTGAGGCCCTCAGGCGATAGCTTAGAGATCTGCCGTTGGTGTCCAGCGTGCAGGTCCGCTGCCAGAGCAAGATACCGCTTGAGGGCGGCTTCGGGATCAGCCCAGACGCCGAAGAAGTGGACTTTGCCTCGGGTCTTCTTGCACCACTGCCGGTTTGGATGGGCTGTGAGCGAGAAGCTTGGGTGTGGTTGGGTTGGCTTCGCCTTGTTGGAAATGCCCATGAGATCTGGCCTCCTCGAAGACGTCTCTGCTGCGAGTGAGCCAGAACACGCGACAGGCAGGTTGTCGTCAGGGTTGTTCTTGGCAGACGTGTTAGGACCGGTATTCTCTGTAACAGTGTGTTGAGAAACAACTTGGAGAGGTGGCTGAGTGGCTGAAGGCACCGGTTTGCTAAACCGGCGTACGGGCGTATACCTGTACCGCGGGTTCGAATCCCGCCCTCTCCGATCATATCCGAAGGAGGTTTTCATAACCTCCTGAAGGGCCAGTAGTTGTGGCCCCACAATCCTGTAGAGATCCTCGTCTTGTGGAAGCTTTTGTGGAACTTTGTGGAGCGAGGATTCTCTGATGGCAATTGGTGTGGCCTGCGCAAGCAATGGTTGCCGTGAAGCGTCATCCCAAAGTGTGAATCTCAAGCGGGGCAAGTCCGCCCCGCGTCAGCGGAGGGTCGGCCGGGTGACCCTCTACCCTCGGGGCAGCGTCTGGTACATGTACTACTACGAGTCCGGCCGGCGGATTCGCCGACGGATCGGTTGCAGTCTGGACGAGGCCCGGCTGCTGGCCGCCCAGGTCAACGCTCAACTGGAGACCGGGGCCCCGGCCATGCTGTCGTTCGAGCCGTTGTCGGTGGAGGAGCTTCGGCGGCGGTGGCTGGACAACCACGAACACATCATGCGGTCGTCGGTGGCCACGATCTCCCGCTACCGGTCGGCCACCCAGCACCTGCTGACCTTCGTCGCCCGCCACCTGTCGATCTCCTCGGCCGACCGCTTGGCCCTGACCCACGCCGAAGCGTTCACGCGATACCTTCGCCAGATCCGGGTCGCTCCCAATGGCCATCCCAAGGCGGCCAAGGTGGCCCTTCGCGACAAGGGCATCCTGTTCATCCTCGAAACCTGCCGGGCCCTGTTCAACTACGCCCTCAAGCACAAGCACCTGCCCCCGTACCATGAGAACCCGTTTGGCCAGCTTCGGCTGGATCGCCTGCCAATCGAAAACGCCAAGCCGATTGAGCCGTTCGACGAGGAGCAGGAACGGTTGTTCTTCGCCAAGTGCGACGCCTGGCAACTGCCGATCTTCCTGACCCTGGCACTGACCGGACTGCGACCGGGGGAGCTGACCCACCTGCTTGTACCCGAGGATGTCGATCTGGCGGAACGCGTCATCTTCGTTCGAAACAAGGTCGAGCTGGGGTGGAAGACCAAGACCCGGAACCAGCGGACCGTCCCGCTCAGCGAGGAACTATGCACGGTGCTCAAGCAGGTCATGGGTGACCGCCGCACCGGCCCGGTGTTCTTGCGAAGGCGGTTCGTCACCGGCAAGGACACACCGCTCCTGCATGAACTCGGCTGCAAACAACTGGCGATGGAATTGGAGCGTCGCCGGCAGAGCGAGATGAGCGGTCAGGAGGAGAACTGGTCGCGCCGCGATGACGATCGGCTGGCCCGGCGGCTCTGGCGGGACGCGGGGGCGATCAAGACGGATCGGCTCCGCATGGAGTTCATCAAGGTCACCGGCAGAATGGGCATGCCCGAAGCCACCTGCCCGAAGGTCTTGCGGCATCTGTTCGCGACCTGTCTCCAGGACGCCAACGTGGACCCGTTGATCCGGCAGGAGCTGATGGGGCATGCGGCCAACGGCCGGAAGGCGGACCGGAATGGCGGTTTGGGTATGACCGCGGTGTACACGCACACACGCGATGCCACGCGCCGAGCCCAGTTACAGACGGCGATGGAGCTGCGGAAACCGGCGATCGAGGCCGCACAAGGGTGGCTGAACGACGCAGGCCGCAGGGACTGAACCATCGCTGCCGCTGATCGGTGCCGTGCCACGATGCCTCATGCGGCGTGCTGCGCTATTCCCATCGCCGGCTCCATCTCGTCCAGGCGTCGAGTCAGAGCCTCCACGATGGGCTTCAGCGGCCCCTGCAGAAGCCGATCGTACTCGCTCACGATGTGGTCGAACGAGACCTGGGTGTAATGGACCAGGGCCTCCTTGGGCAACCTGTGACCCATGAGGTACTTGCGTGTGTAGGTCGAGAACCGAAGCGCGCGGGTCGAGGATCGCCGCGTGCCCAGTCTCAGAGCGCCTCACGAAAAGACGTGGCTTGAACGCCTTTGCCGGTTTCCGACAGGGTGTTCACGGGAGAAACCACCATGTGTGCATCGGAAAACACAGTTGAACATCCGAAGAGGTATGTCCTCGTCGGACGGGTCAGCACCAAGGAGCAGCTGGGGGCGCCGATTGACGACCAGCTGGAGCACTTGCGCGCCTACGTGAAGGAGCATAGGGGCGTTGTCGTCGACGAGATTCGCGAGGAGGGAATTTCCGCGTCACGGGCGAACAGCAGGCGGCTGTGGAACGAGCTGGTCGAACGTCAGAAAGCCCGCCGCGATGTTGACGTGATTCTCTTCTTCGACTCGTCTCGGGTGAGTCGGGCGGGGGTGGACGAGGTCTCACGCATCAACCGAACGGTCAACGTGGCGGGCATGTCCATCCAGGAGTTGAACAATCCTATCGGTCGTAACCGGTTGTCCGGTCGATGGTTACGAACTCGGCAGGGGCCGCGGGGGGAAAGGGCGGGGAAAACCAACGTCCGGGAGAATCCCTTCGCCCGCGTTTCGCCGGTCCATTGGGTCCGAATCATTTGCGGACAGTGCCGTGCTCGATCCGGGACGATAACCAGAACTCCGCTTGGCTTGGATCAGCGGCAGACCGCTTCCACCCGCCGAGTGGCTCGGAATGACTCCCTGAAGGCCCGCGAAGTCCATCCCAAGCCCCAGCGGCGCGAATCCGCCCAGCACCACAGCTTATCCCCTGATAACTCCGATCGTGCTCGATTCTTCATTGTCCTACAGAGGTGCAGGCGGCGGGTACTGGACCCGCCGCGAGAAAAAACGGGTCTACGGGCCCGAAGGAGAACGTCACATGAGAACCAATCCCAACGTCATGAAGGTCGGCCGTCCTGCCCCCGTCGGCAGGCAAGTTCTGGTCCTGCTCCAGGTCTTGCTCCAGCCGTTCGTCGACGAGTCCCTCGAGCCGATCTACCGGCACCTTGAGCGGTGTAGCGAGGAGCAGTTCCGGCTGATCACTTCGAGTGCACGCCTCACCGAACTCGTCGTGGATCTGGCCCTCGAACTGAGGCGGGAGCTGCTGGGTTTGTTCCGCGGTGACGGCTTCCAGCTCGAGGCGGCGTGGTTCGAGCGGGAGTGGACCAACGTGCAGCGCCGACGGCACAAACATCGCATGAAACAGGTCATGAAGTTCCGACGCCGCCACCGGCGGTTCAAACGGCCGGTCGACCCCGAGCGACAGGAGTACAACCGCCAGTGGTACGAACGCCGCGGGAAGTTCCGGAAGCGTCACCCGCTGAGGGGGAGTCTGAGCGCGCAAAAACAATTCTGCCCGCACTGCGGCGCTTTGCTTCTTCGGTCTGCGGGCTGACGGTTCCCACACGCCATGGGCGGTGTGGTTCCTTTGTAGTCCATATCGATGCCGCAGTCCCGGCCGCGGACGGCCGGGGCGGCATCGAGTTATACCCTAGGAGGTGTCCAATGAGCGATCAACATCTGACGGTGTCCGAGTTGAGGGCGAGGTTCAACTATCGCGCCGCGATAGAGAAGATGGGCTTCCAACTGCCCGAGCCCGACGCCCACGGCCAGATGTGGATCAAATGCCCGATCCACACGTGGAAGCAGAAGGCCAAGCGGGGCCAGGTGATCGATGAGCGCCGCTGCTCGTTCGACCCACGAAGCGGCATGCTGTGGTGTCGCGCCTGTGGGTATCGGGCAGGCCTTCAGAAGTTCATGGTCGACTACCTGGGTATCTCGGGTATCCAGGCTTTCGAACTGCTGTGCAAGTACAGCGGCCTCGATTGGACCTACTGACTCGCGGTATCGTCCGGTACCGTCATCGAGCGACGTCACCCATCGGTGGTGACATGGATGGCTGCCGCGCGCGGCCAGGAGGCCAAGGCTACGTCTCGGACGGGCCCCGCATCGCGAACCGTTCACCACGCTCGGATGAACGGCGTCGACCGGCAGTAGGACGGTGCAGGGGACTCCGCGGCGCGAACTTGCCGTCAGGGTGTCCCTTCGCTGCGAGGCGATGGACCTCCTCGAGGGCCGCGCGCCGACCGGCGGGCAACGATGCCGACGCCCGATAGATGTCGCGGCCGCATCGCTGGGCGTGCTCTTCAGCTGTGATTCACGGCGAGCATCAGCAGCGTGTCCAACTGAGGAGCAGTGAAGGTCACGGTGTCGCCATCGCGGTGCAGTCGGAGCGGCTGGCCCGAGGGCAACGGACGCACCGAGCTCACGCGTTGCGGCAGGCGCAGACGGACGGTCATACCCTCCAATGGGATATTTGGAAGTGCGTGTTGGAAGCTAAGCAGGGTGAGCAGGTGCCGCCGCCGGTCTGGTTGGTAAAACAGGCTGACCTCCACGGAGGGATGGGCCTGCACCTCGAAAACGGGCGAGTCATTCAGGAGTCGCAGGAGCCGGATGAAGCTCTCCTGAAGCGTCTCGATTTCTTCCAGCAGGGAAGCGCTGTATACGGTCTTGCCATCGCCGTATCGATTGAGGACGACTTCCGGTTGCTCTGTTGCGTTCCAAGGCGGATTGCTGTGGATGCTCGAGAACCCGCGCGCGTCCGGTGCGGGCCAGGGAAGCGTCCTGGTGGCCAGCACGGTTGCTTCCGCGTGGGCCCGCACGTCCATGGTCGAGCCGCGTACATAGGCCGGGTACTTCGTGTCCCAACCGGGAAACGAATCCTGGCCCAGCACGGTGGGTGCCAGGTAGTGCTCGCGTTCTGTCCAATCGGCCCTGACCAGGGAGACGCCCAAGAGGTCGGCCAGCATGAAGTCGTCCTGACGCTGACCGTTCATCCGCACGAGCGAGCTCGCACCGCTGGCGTAAAGAGTGCCGCCAGCTTGCACCCAGCCGCGGATGGCGGTGACTTCCTCGTCCTCCATGTGATGCAGATTCGAGAGGATCAGCGTCTTGAGCCGCGAAAGCTGACCGAGGGATTTCCGGGTTATGACGCGCCACGGCAGATGATAGGCGATCAGTGACCGCGCCGCCTGCATTGTGCTACGCGTGTGGGTATCGGAGCCGCTGTCCACCTCCAGCACGGACCGACCGTTGCTTCGCATGTCGAAACGCGACTCCAGGCTATAGAAGAGGCCAATGTCAGCCACGCGCTCGCCACCGAGGTCGGCGTACTGCGGCGTCAGGCGGTCAAAGATGCGCCCCATTCGCTCGTGTGCATGCGGATTGACCGTGCCGATGGGATCGATCGCATCAATGCAGATGAACGCCGCCGCATCGGCGATCGCAGCGCCGGCCTTGGTTTCCAGCAGCGCCTCGGACTTGCGGGCGGTATGATCCTGGAGGCTGACCGAGAAGCTAGTTTCATAACCGAAAGGCCGATTGGGCGTCAGATCCTCGAGCAGCTTGCGCACGAACGAGCCTTGCAGGGCGTCGCCATAGAAATCGCCCTGGAGAAAATCGTTCTGGGCGACAAGCGGCCACCCTGCGCCGTTGTTCCAGCTGCCGGGATAGGTGGACGCCTGATGTTCGACCGTGGCGTGAGGTCGGGCTGCCTTCACCGTGCTGGTGCAGATCGCCGCGAACTCACCCAGCCATTGCTCGCGTTTCCGTTGGAATTGGACCCACCGCTCGTCCGTCCAGTCCACAGTGCGCGGCATCTCGCCGCCGACCTCCTTGTGCCAGCGTTCCCGGCAGTGCGGGCAGTAGCAGACGCAGGTCCAAAAAGTCATATCAAAGCGCACCCCCTCGGAGTCGTAACGCTCAGCCAGTTCGCGGGCCCAGGCCCGGACATATTCGCGGTAGGGCGAGTTTGGACAGACGAACCCGTGCCGGCTGCCCTGGCCAAACTCACCGTTATTGGGATGGATGATTCGCCAGTCCGGGTGCTGATCAGACGCCCAGCGATCGTGAATCACGCTGACGTACAGCACACAGGCGATGTCGCTACGATGGCAGCGTTCCATCAATTCGGCGACGAGATCGCGCCCGTGCAGGCCGCGATGCTGCTGGCCGACTTGGGTCGGATAATTGAAGAGCCCCGTGTGAGACTGAGCATAGAGGACGATGGACTGCGCCCGGGACGTTCGGAGGCGGGCCACGTAGGAATCCGGATCGAACTCCGAAAGGAACTTCGGGTCCCAATCCGGGATGTGCATGTCAATCACCGCGCGCCGCCAAGCGTTCTCGAACCAGCGTGGCCTTGGCCTGGTTGATGGAGTTCCAGGGCCGGATGCAGCCGTTGCAGACTGAACGAACGGTTTGCCGACGAGCACAGCTCCCACCGCAGCGCCGGTCGTGGCCAGGAAGAAACGCCGATCCAGATTCGATTCCGAGGTGAGTTTCATTGAGACTCCATCGTTGAAGGAGAGAACTGCAAGGAGTTGGGTGAATGCCCCCCGGAGAACCGGAGCGCATGTCGGTGCAACTCCTCCGGACCTCCGCGTAACAGCCAGAAAGCGCCGCGGACGGTTGCGCTTGCGCCGGGCTCGATGCGGCCGAGCAGGGGGAAAAGGTGGAAACAGGCGCGATCATCCCCTGTATTTCCCGAGGCCCAGGCGGCCCGTTCGAACCACAACCCGGTGGTCCACCGGCCTTCGCGGCTGGTTAGAGCGATCAGTGGTTCGTCGAATGTGTGGGTCGAGTTGATCCACCAAGCCCAACGAATGGGTGCTTCGCCTTCAGGCATCAACGCCAGATGCACTTGCCTTCGATCATGTTCGGTGGCGTCCAGGCGGAACAGTCGGTGATCCGACCAGAGGAAGAGCCGCGTCAGCAGCTCGGTATAGTCTTTGTATGTGGTGTCGGGTGGTCTTCGCAGCCGCCCTCCCATTCGTATTGGCGCCAGTCATCGTTGTCCGGATACACGACGGGGCTTGGGTGGCGAGCGAAGTGGACGCCGTCCTCGCTCGACGCCATGCCGATGCGGCATGTCCGGCCCCACTTGAGGGCGGGATTCGCATCGTCCGCACGGTAGAAGAGATAGACCTTCCCGTCTCGCACCACGGCTGCCGGGTTGTAGACGTTCTGCTGCTCCCAACGGACTTGCTTGCCAAGAACGGGGCACCGGAACACGGAGTCCCCCGTCGGGCGAAGAACCGGCTCCTTCCGTTTCGCAAAGGGCCCCATGTCCCAGCGTCGGCCGTTTGAAAGCCCGCTGTCCGTCGGAGCTGCAGACGTGGCCGGTCTTGTACCCGGCTCGTCTGCGACGACCACCCGCGTGGGTGAAGTTGCCGTCAGTCCGGACGCGAGCGCAAGACCGAGGCTCAATCGTGCGAGAGTTACCCCCAACGTTGCATAATCCGCCCGCCTCAAGCGGCGTGTTGGGCGGTCTTCATCGCCTGCAGCAGGCCGAGGAGCCTTTGCCGGGCCCAGGTATTGGCGTTGCAGGTGAGGGTGAAGACGCCTTGGG
>JAGNEZ010000109.1 GCA_018003015.1 Phycisphaerae bacterium
CAGCCTCCTGAAGCGTCACGCGTCGAAGGATAGCATCAAGTGCAAGAGCCGCATCGCGGGCTGGAACAACCAGTTCCTCATGCAAGTGATTACCGGAACAGGAGTTTAATGTGCGCTGGCCCTGGTTGGGAGGAGGAAGAGAATCCAGCTCCCACGCCCGCGGGGAATCCCGGCAGCCCGATCCAATCAAGCTGACCGTCAACCCTTGAATGTGCTGTATTGTGCGACACCTTGATCCATGCGACATGGTGCCGCGTTCTCTAACCATGTTCGGAGAAACACCCATGAAGACCATTCAAGCCAAGGTCAACCCCCGGCTTCTGACCAAAGCCAATCGTCTGTTCACCGGCACGCTGCAAGGCCGGATCATCGAAATCCTGCAGAACGCCCGTCGCGCGGGCGCCACCCAGGTGAACATTATCAATCTGCCGGACGGCGCTGTGCTGGTCCGTGACAATGGCCAGGGCATCGACGATTTCGAGAAGCTGCTCGAATTGGGCGGCTCCGGCTGGGAAGAAGCGCTCGAACAGAGCGAGGACCCAGCCGGCGTCGGTCTGTTCTGCCTTGCCCCGCGGGCGGTCACTATCCGCTCCAAGGGCAGGAAGGTCGCGATCGCCGATAGCGGTTGGGCCGGCGAGCCGGTTGAAATTGAGGATGACCCTGAACCCATCGAGGGCACCGAGCTGTGCTTCCAGGACGAAACCTGGACGTCGGGCGCGGTTGATAAGAACGCCGTGTTCTGCGGCATGCAAGTCACCGTGGACGGCAATGTCTGTCCGCGTGACGAGTTCGTCTCCGACCAGGCCACCGATCATCGCGAACTAGGCTGCCGGATCGAGATCCGTGAGTACCAGGATCTGAACCCCTGGCACCACTCCTGCCACGCCGGCCACTCCGGCGACAACGTGCTGGTCAACTTCCACGGCCAAGTCGTTTCGTTCCACCACTGCCCGGCGGGCGAACACCACCTGCACTACCTGGTTGACATGACCGGCGAATCCACCGGCATCCGGCTGATGCTGCCGGCGCGGACCTGCCTGGTTCAAAACGAGGCCTACAAGGCCCTGCTGGCGGCGATGGAGCTGGAGACCTTCCGGTATCTCCAGCGCCGCGGCCATCACCGGCTGGCGTACAAGGAATACCTGCGAGCCCGAGAGTTGGGCATCGACCTGCCCGAGGCCACACCGACGTTCCGAGTCGGCTTGCTCAGCGGCGAACCCCCAGAGCCGATCGACGTGACCATGCCCGATGGCTTCCCGCTGTCCGGCTGCTATCGGCTGGACAGCGATTCGGAGCAAGGCGACGAATCCGACGAGGCCAACGTGCATTTACTGGCCGCGCTGGGCACGTTCCAGGAGCCGTTCATTCCGGTGGAAATCCGCCGTGAATATGACGGCTATTCATGGGCCAAGCTGCCCACCGTTGGCAAAGTCGAGTTCAAGGCCCGCAAGAAGCTACAGGAATCCTGGCTCTGGTCAGGCCAGATCGTGTGCGTCGAGCGAATCGAGATCGCCGCGCATACCAGCGACGGCCGGACGTTCACGTCTCCTGTGTGCATGGGCATTCCGTCCGTGGGCAACGCCGAGGAGAACCGCTTCCGCGATGATATCGTGTACGTCACGCCGGAGGCCCAGCACACTCTGTCGCCCTCACATATCTGGTATCACCTCGGCGGCTGGAACGATGATGGGGATACCTACGACACGCAGGAAAGTGAGTTTGAGCAGGAACTCGACCACTTCTGGGCGCTCCTGGTCGGCCCGGACGAGCAGTTCCGGCGCAATCTGGTGGGCGCCATCGAAGGGCTCAAGAAGAACTGGAAGTCCATCACCCTCTCCCCCAACGGCACCGTCAGGATCCAGTTCAAGCAGGGTGCCCCCAAGACCATCCGACCACCTGCCCGCTGAACTGTCGGTTTCGATTGGCACGTTTATCCGCCGGCTTTCCAGTGGAGATTCCGCGCGCGTGCGCGGAGCTGGCAATCGGCTACACAGCCCCGGGGGCATGCCCAGGACTTGAGGCGTGCCCTCGGTGGCACATAATTGAGGGAACTGAACATGGCATGGAGACCCACAGAGTATTTGATTGAGGGCGAGCTGGACAACACCACGCCCGGCAAGGTCGCGGGCTGGATGCGGTTCGCGGGCATTGATGAGAAGGTCATCTTCGACCTTGAAGGCGACTTCCACCGCGACATCCGCGGCGCGAAGATCCACTTCACTGGCGACGGCAGCGAAGATGATCCGCAAGCGGCCGGTTACATGGGCGGCTTCGCGACCCACCAGACCGGTGAGACCGGCGACATCACCGCTGGTTTGCCGCCATATGATTACGGTCGGGCAATCTACATTGAATGGTACGGGCACGAGAATGGCCGAGTGGTGATCGAACTCGAACCGGATCAACTCAAAGTCATCGGCCGACCGATTCCGGCGTGCGAGTCCGACCCCATCTCGCGCGCGGAGCAGGCCCGCAAGATGGCCGGCTTCCTGGCGGCGATCAGTCAAACCGCCGGGGTGGTGGCCATCGCACCGGCCCAACGGCTGATATCCGATCCCGCGTTCACCCACTGGGTGGCAGTCGATGACCAGATCATCGGCGAGGCCCACTCAATTGAAGCCGCTGAAAACGGCCGGAGCTTCGCGTTCGTGCGGCTGTTCGGCATGCCGGAGAGCGCAGAGTACGGTTTCATCGAAACGGCGCACCTGCGTAGAAAGGGTGACGAATGAAACCACTATACGAGTGCGATTGCTGCGGCGTCTGCTGCCGCGGCACGCTGATCGTTGAGGCGAATTACCTCGATGTGCTACGCGAACCCCGGCTCCTGGACGCAGACGTGACCGGCCGACGAACCACGTTGGCCGAGCTGGCAGAAGATGACGGCCGGTGCATCCTGCTGGCCGCGAGCAGGCCCTGCCGGTTCCTCTCGCCCGAAGGCCGCTGCACCATCTACCCAACGCGCCCCAACGTCTGTGTGGAGATGCAGGCCGGGGATGAGCAGTGTCAGCAGGTTCGCCAACGGGCCGGCCTGCCGCCACTTGAGTCCTTCCCCGCCACCCGATCCGCTGCCCCCGGCAGCCCAGAATCGTAATCGACAGCCCAAACCGGGCTGCGAGATGGTCTATCCAACCTCCAACCAACAACAATCAACCAGCAAAGGAGAAACCATGTCCGATCAACTGACCTGCCCGCTCTGCGCGCAGAGCGAGCCACACACGCTCGTCCCGCATCTGCGGACCGAGCACAAGATCGAACCCGAGGTGTTCCGGGCCCGTTTCCCGGAGCAGCCCTTGTGTACGGCCGGCTTCGCGGCGTTCCTGAAGGACCGCAACGTCCGCCAGTGCAACGGCGTGCTCAACTACGCCCTGGACGTTGCCGGCACGCACATGACCGCCCGCTACGGCCAGGACCACCCCCTGATCCCTGACCCCGATCCCACCTTCATCTGGACCGACGCCGCCAAAGACGTGGCTGAGGCCATCGAGCACAACGAACGGGCCTTCCTCTACGGCCCCAGCGGCACGGGCAAAAGCTCGCTCGTGCGCCAGATCGCCGCGGCCGTGCACCGGCCGGTCCGCCGGGTGTCGCTCAACGGCGAGACCTCGGTGGCGGACTTCATCGGCCACTGGACGGTGAACCAGAGCAAGGAGACCGTCTTCGCTAAGGGCATTCTGCCCCAGGCCATGCAGGAGGGCTACATCCTGCAACTGGATGAAGTCGATGCCATGCAGCCCGAAGTGGGTTTCATCCTGCAGCAGATCCTCGAGCCGCACGGCCACCTGCTCTTGACCGACACCGGCGAGGATATCGCCCCGCATACCGATTTCCGACTGGTGGCCACGGCCAACACGCTGGGCTTCGGTTCCGAGTCCGGCCTATACGCCAGCGGCACACACGTGCTCAACTTCAGTTGGCTGGACCGCTGGGACGTCGTCGTGCACATCGACTACCTGCCGGCCAACCAGGAGGTCGAGCTGCTGCACGCCCGGCATGGATCGCTCAAGAAGGATCTGCTCAAGGCCATGGTGAAAGCGGCCGGCGACCTGCGCCAATCCCACGAGCAGGAACAGCTCACCACGATCATCACCACGCGGCGTTTGCTGGCGCTATGCGCCAGGTTAGAGCGGGGCAGCGATTTCCAGCGAGCTTTGGCCGTCTGCGTGCTCAACAAGGTGCCACCCGAAGACCGCAAGGTCATCGGCGAGACCTTCGATCATCACATTGGTCCACCGGCTCAAGCCAAGGCCTGACCGACGACCAGATGCCCTGACTGCATGTCATGGAGATTAATGGCCCGGCCGCGCCTCTGGCGGGATCTGCTCGCCATGGCCGGGCCTTCTTCTTCGGTTGTCCGCCTTGCGACGGACACGCTGGACAACCCGGTGATCCCTGAGCACGACACGGCCTGACGAGCTTGTTCCACCCGCCCGGATCGGGCCGCAGGTTTGCGCCATCTGCAATTCCCCTTGGGGCGACCTCCGCCGCCCGGCCCGCACGCTTCGCGATCCGCAGACCATCCTGGCCCACGAAGATACGCCGCGGACTTGCTGCAGGAGACTCACATGCAGGTCTTCCGCCACATGAACGGGTTTCATGCCCCTTTGCCCCCGCACCGAGCATATGCAGTTGGCTGAGTGGACACAGACGGAGCTTACAGTGTCGCCGGGCGGTTTGCCCGGCGACAGCTTACAGGACACATGTACGAACACGAGAAGGTACAGAGCGTTGCGTTACGGAGAGCCCAGAACGATACGAAACCCGTAGGGGTTACGGTCCTCAGGTGTAAGGCCATTGCGCCACGAGCAACGTGCTATCTGGGCGCCGACGTACCAAGAGCCGCCACGAACGACACGGGTGTCCCCGCTGACCGGACCACGCGGGTTGGGGCACGGAACCGCGCAGTGATCAACGCAGTCTTGGTAGTATGTTGCGCTGTACCTATCGTTGCACCACTCGAACACGTTGTCCGCCGTGCCGTAGAGGCCATAGGCATTCGGCGCAAAATAGTCAACCGGGTTGGTGTAGGGCAAGTCGCCGCTGCTGAACGCGGGGTGATAGTCGCGCGTCGGGCTCGTGTCATACAAGCAGCTCGACGAGCTGTAGTAGTTCGCCCGGCTGTGCTGGATCTCATCAGAATCCGACCACGGGAACCGATGCCCGGTAGCGCCGCCCCGGGCGGCCTTCTCCCATTCAGCCTCAGTCGGCAACCGGTAACCACTGCCGAAGTTGCAGTTCCACGTCGTCAAGTCGTAGCACGGCGGCCGGCCCTGCATCTCGCTTCTCCAGTTGGCGTAGGCCACCGCACCGTACCAGCTCACGATGTACATAGGGTGATTCGCCTTGCCCGAGACCACACCGAACGTGCTGCCGTTCCAGGTGATCCGGCTGTAAATGCCCCAGTGCGGCCCGTCGCCGGGAGCCGATGTGGTGCTGCAGTACGGATAGCCGCTGCCCGACTTGTAGACCACTCCGTCGGTAACCCTAATCAGCCCCTGCCCATTAGCCCAGTTGAGCGCGTCGGCGTACTGCTGATTGGTTACCTCATACTGGTCCATAAAGAACGCGTCCACGTAGACGGCGTGCACGGGCCGCTCCCGAGCGTCTCCCTCGTTGAACGGATCGCCCATCTGGAACTCACCGGCCGGGATGAGGACCATGCCAGCGGGCGGCGGGGTTTGCAGGGTTATCGTTACTTGATCGACGGCGCTCTGAACAGGGGAGGAGAAATCGGTGACCGTGAGGGTGTACGTGGTCGTTGCTGTTGGGCACACCAGCGGATTCTGAGCATTTGACCCCGTCCACTCCAACGCGGACCATGAATAGGAATAAGGTGGTATTCCACCAGCGCCTGAGCCCAGCAGTACGGTGCAGTCCCCAAGCGAGATTGTCTCCTGGTCGGCCCCAGCACTCGCGACCAGCGGCGGAATCGCAGTCACCGTGACAGCAGCCGAGGCTCTCTGCGGCGGAAAGGATGAGTCGCTCACGGACAGCGAATACGTCGTCGATACTGCTGGACAAGCTTGCGAATTGGGCTCGGCGGATCCTTCCCAGCCTGGGGCAGACCAGACAAAGGAATAAGGCAGGATGCCACCGGCAACTTTAGCCCGTAGTGCAGTGCAGCTCCCCACACTGACCGCTGTGCTGTCGGCGATGGCGACGGCGACCAGCGGTCCTGCGCTTCCAGCGCACCCTAGGTTGGTTTGCACATTCGCCCCCGAGTAGCATCGCTGGAGCAAGCCAAAGTCGTTCTGGTCCGCATCACCATCCTGGTCGAAGTCGGCGTCGACGCACTTGGGCGCGGTCTGGAGCACCATCGGCCCAGTCACACAAGCCATGAAGGCGCCGACATCGTCCTGGTCCACGTCGCCATCCGTGTCGAGATCGGCAGCCACGGGGGGGCACCCATTGGGCGTTACTGCAGCGCCTGGCAGTGTTCCCGCGCATGCATCGCAGGCGTCGCCGATGCCGTCGCCGTCGTTGTCCTTCTGGTCTGGGTTGTAGTTAGGACAGTTGTCCTGCTCGTCCCAGATGCCGTCACGATCGGAATCCCTGGCCTTCCCGCGAATTGCGAGGCTATGGGCTCCGCCCGCGCCGACCGCGATGAAACGCAGGTTCGGTGATGGCAGTTCGCACTGGTCCCGATTGCCATCGGCGCCACAGCCCCACGTTACGATCGAGCCATCCGATCTCAGGCCCAGACTGTGGTACGCACTTGCTGCCACCTCGACAAAACCCGTGTTCGGTGCGGGCACGTTACACTGGCCGTATCTATTGTCTCCCCACGCCACGATCGAACCGTCAGATTTTAGGCCTAAACAATGCCAGTACTTTGATACAACTGCCACGAACTGCGTGTTCGGAGCGGGCACGTTACACTGGCCGTATCTATTGTCTCCCCACGCCACGATCGAACCGTCCGCCTTCAAACCGAGGCTGTACCCATCACCGGCAGCAATCGATATGAAGCCGGTGTTCGGCGAAGGCACATCACACTGACCATACTCGTTGTGTCCCCATGCCCATACCGTGCCGTCGCCCTTCAACCCGAGACTATGGCGGCCCCCGCCCGTCGCCGCGACGAAACTCGAATTGGGTGCAGGCACATCGCATTGGGCGGAAGTGTTTCGCCCCCACGCCGCGATCGAACCATCGGCCCTTAGGGCGAGACTGAACGTATGGCCCGCTGCAATAGCTCGGAAACCTGTATTTGGCGCGGGCACGTTACATTCACCGTCGTCGTTGCCTCCCCACGCCACGATCGAACCATCTATCCGCAGACCAAGGGTGTGCGAACCCCCGCCTGCAGTCATTACGAAGGCAACATTCGGTGACGGCACATCACATTGCCCGGTGTTGTTGTTGCCCCATGCAAACATCTCGCCTTCGCAGGCGTCTCCCACTCCGTCACTGTCGCTGTCGGCCTGGTCTGGGTTGGCCACAGCCGGGCAGTTGTCGCCAGTGTCGGGCACGCCGTCTCCATCATCATCCTCATCGCAAGCATCGCCGAGACCGTCGTGATCCGTGTCGGCTTGGTTGATGTTTCGCACGCCCAGACAGTTGTCGCAGACGTCACCGATCCCGTCGTCGTCCGTGTCCGTCTGGTCGATGTTTGGCAAGCTTAGACAATTGTCGCACAGGTCGCCAACGCGGTCGGTATCGGCATCAGCCTGGTTTGGGTTGTATTTGCTTGGACAATTGTCTAGACAATCGGCAAGGCTGTCTTCATCGGAATCTTGGTCCGCGACGTCGCACCCACAAACACCCGGCGCGCTCTTATCGACGTTGTCTGGGCATCCATCGCAAGCATCTCCCACTCCGTCACTGTCCCTGTCGGCCTGGTCTGGGTTGGCCACACCCGGGCAGTTATCGCCAGTGTCGGGCAGGCCGTCATTGTCGTGGTCTTCACATGCTTCACCGATGCCGTCCTGATCAGGATCTGCCTGATCCGGGTTGTACGACAACGGGCAATTATCAATGCCGTCGATAATTCCATCGTCGTCAGTGTCTGGATCGTTGGGCCTGCTGTGATGGACATTGACCTCCGCGCCGTCCGAGAGACCGTCGCTGTCACTATCAGCGAGCAGCGGGTTGCTTTGGGTACCCGGCCGCGCTTCCTCTGCGTTGGTTAGACCATCCCTGTCAGGGTCAAGCAGAGCATCAGCCGCATTAAACGGATCTAGCCCGTACAGTTGCTCCCAACTGTCCGACATGCCGTCATGATCCGAGTCGCGGCCGCGTCCTGATAGTCCGCATATGTGGTTGAGCGCCTGCGCCACCTCGCGGTAGGTGGAGATTGGTCCTGCACCGCCAAACGGCCAGAAAACGACCCAACCAAGCTGCCAGGGATCGTCGGCGCCCTGGTAGCTTAGGCCGTCGGAGCTTCGGACGAGGACGCCAGTTGCGTAGCGGGTGAAGTGAAGCGAGCGAAAGACAGTTCCCTCTTCCTCGGGAATTAGAGACAGCCTCGGGTCTGACCGCAGGGCGTCGTAGGTGCCGCGATTCACGACCACGGTCCGACCGGCCTGGAGGGCTTGTAGGATGGCTTCCGTATGCGCTGGCACCTCTCCCTGCGACAGATTCCCTATGACAAGGTCCGCACCCGAGGCTGATCGCTGCGGATCACCCGTATTCCACATACTTGGATCGACGTGGTCGATGCCGCTCCATGCCTCCGGCGATACGCGCCGCGCGACGGCGATAGCCATCCATCTCCATGGTAGGTCGTTATGCACGTCCGGGAAACACACGACGGTGCCCTTGAATGGTCCGGCTGCTTGTGGCGACCACTTGCCGTCGATTCTAACCTCGAAGTTCTGGCAGACGCGCGTGCGCGCGCCTATCCCGATACCACTGCACAGTTCAGGAGATTCATACGTTACGAAGCAGAACTGGACGCGGAAGAAGACGTAATCATCCTCTGGAGTGAATGCGCGATTGGTGAGGTAGAACGGAAATGACCGCCCGGTTAGCGCCGGCATGACGTACGTATCGAGCTTCTCTCGCTGCGGCTCAAACGAGGCGACGAACGTTTTGCGCTGCGGCTGCTGCGTTACCTCCACCGACGTGAATCCGTTTTCTGCTAGGCCATTACAGCCGAGGTACGTGTTGAATGGACCGCGTGGCGCTCGATCTTCAGCGTCAAACCAGATCGTCTTGTCATAATCCCAACTCATGCAATCGGCGGCAGCGAACGGCGCAGCCACACCCAGCGTGACTTCGATTGTCTGCGGGCTGTTGGCCGCGTTCGGGGAGGTGACAGTTATCTTGCCGACATGAACTCCGATTGCCAGACCGTCGCTGTTGAAGCTTACGCTTAACGTCATCGGCGCGCCGCTCGCCGAGATACCTGACATCGGGTCACAGATGAGCCAGGGGACGTCCGTGGTGATGTTCCACTCAACCATGTCGCTACCGGCATTGCTGATTTCAATCTGCTGCGTGGGGGCTTCCACACAACCGACGTATCGCCTGTTGATCAAGTAGGTCTGACTTAAGGCAATGCTTGGCGGAGCCAACACATACGACATGTCAAATGCCTGGCTTTCAGCATTGTCATTCCCGGCCGCATCCTGTGCAACTCCCGCCGGGACCTGAATGGTCACACAGCCTGGCGCCGACGCCGAGACCTCTCCACGGAAGACTCGGTCATCAAATGTGTCGAGGCTTGCGAGAGAGCCATTGACTACAGTGATGGCCGCAGGCGTGAGGCCGGCGACTTTCTCACTGAAGACGAGGTTCACCGGGATCGTGGAACCGGTTGTGGGCGAGGCCACCGGCGAGGATATGGTTACGGTCGGTGGCGTGTCATCCACCTGGACGGTGGTCAGTAAGGCCGTGTCTCCGGGTCCAGAGTCTTTGTAACCATTCGCACCGGACGAAGAACCAGGAAGGATGTCGATGCCGATCGTTCCGTGACCCGTTATTCCGCTGATCCTGATCGTGGGACTCGGCGTATCCCCGTTGAGAACCGCGATCGTCCCGGTGGCGGTACCGCCGGCGTTGAGGAGGACATCGGCCGGCCTGAGGTCGATGGAGGAGGCGCCCGTATACGAGACCTGGAAATCGATGGGGCCGGTGTTGGTATGCGTGGTGGCCGGCGGAACGATCGCGACGGTGGGAGCGGTGCCCTCATAAGAAGGGGCGAAGTAAACGTTGAGATTCAGCGAGGAGCGAATGAAGGAGACGATGGCATAGTCCCAGTCTTCCGAGTGGTGGTCGGGATAAGTCTCAGGCACAAAGCGTACGAGAAGAGAAAGGACATTATCGCCCCGATGTTCTGCCCGAACGGCCGAGGTGACATCCCAGGCATAATCGCTATAGTCGTCAATGAGGTGGGAATCGATTGCCTGCGCGTCGTAGTCGGTAGGTTGGTTCTCCCAGTTGATTCCGTCGGTCCCGGGGGGCTGAGTCGGTGCTATCCAGGAATCATCATGAACCAAGTACAACCCAACTGGGCACTGGGTTATTCCCGTGCCATAGAACCAATACACGGTGGGGCGGATTGTCGCCTTGGCAATATTGGCTCCGCTTGCCAGACCAGAAAGGTCGAACTTGAGCCAAATCCACGTTTGTCCACCGGTATCGTAAACGGCCGTTGATACCCAGCTGCCCGGCCCGGACATCGCCGGGAACGGGTCGGCTGGAGAATGGTCTACCCGTCTAGGATCGGTTCCTCCATGTCCGAACGAGAAGGTCCATCCAACCTCCGAGGGAGAGATTACAGTTAACGCATTGACTTTGCCTGTCGTCAACGAGCAGAGGAATAGGATCGCACCGTACGAAAGCCAGGGCGTGGTGCGGCCCGATCGCCTGGAACAAGCTCGGATTGATCGGCCACGCCTAGAGCGGACAGACCGGTGCGGTCTCACACGATCCACGGCCTGGACACCCGGGTCGCCCATTGGCAGGGCGGAGCTCACGAATAACATGTTCCATCCTCCAATGGGAAGCGCCATTCGGGCTATCGACAGTCAGACGGCGGGGAACACTGCGGGGCAGTCGGGATCTGACCGGGGCTGGCATTGAGCAGTACGTGAGAACGCTTCTTTTGCCCGACGTTTCCCAGATGAGCGTACCCGGCACTGGGCTGCGCTGCCGATACATGTTATGGTTATTCTACAGCAGCCATTCGTCTACGCCTACACCTTTCCGAGACGTCTGGGCTCTCCGCCTATCGAGTCCCCAGACAGCCTGAGCAGACCCCCGAAGGGCCAGCCACGGACTCACAACAACACCATCACGCAACCTTCTACCTCCCCACGGCTTACGCGGGGATGGCGGCAAAGAGGGGCGCTCACAAATAGTCGAAGAACATGCTCGACTCATGTTGGCGTCGGCCCTCGAGGCCCGATAACCATCCCAAGTTGGCAGGTCGCGCTCGTCATAGCGATGCGGCGGGCGTGGCCATTTTTATGCGCATCGCGGAAAGGACATTGCATGCAAACAAACCCCTTCGAGAGCCAGCTCGAACGGCTGGCCCGAACCCTCACCGAGGAGTTCGGTGTGCTGGTCACCTGCCAGGGCGAGAACGCCTGGACCGATGGCCGGCGGATCATGTTGCCGTCCGTTCCAGAACCCATGGACGAGGGCCTGGAACGGATGATGATCGGCTACCTCGATCACGAGCTGGCCCATGTGGCATTCTCGGATTTCAAGGTGGTCGGCGAGTTTACGAAGCAGCACCCCGGCCAGGAAGGGCTGCTGAACGTGGTCGAGGACGCCCTGATCGAGCGGCGGGCGATGGAACGCTGGCCGGGCGTCCGCCACAACCTCGATCACATGTTCCAGCAGATCCGCAATCGACTGGTCAGACTGATCAAGCGGCGCGGGCCGTTCGAGCGGTTCTGCACGGCCGTCTATCTGAAGCTGGCCCACTATCACGACATGGTCGGCCTGGAGGGGGAGGTGCAGGGCTACGAGGACCTGTTGGCTCAGTTTCCGCAGGTTCGCCAGACGCAGGATGCCGGGAAGCTGGTCGAGGCTCTCCTGGAGCGCTGGCTCAAGAGGCCCCATTCCCAGGCCAAGCCGCCGCCCCAGGCCCGCAGTCAGGCCGGACAACGGTCGGACAAGAAGAAGCAGGCACCGGGTGAATCCGGCGACAAGGACACTGCACAGGAGCCGTCCGACGGCCAGGCAGAAGCCAACCCCGAGCAGGACGGGGACTCGTCGGGCGCACCAAATCAGGAGCAACCTGGTCAGCCGAACCCAGAACCCGAGCAAAATCAGGCCGGCGAAAGCCCAAGCCCCCAAGCCGACGAGCCTGGAGGACAGCAGGGTCAGCCTGATTCCGCCGGGGACGGGGGAACGGACACGTCGCCTAGCCGAGCCGATGGCGATCACCTCGATGACACCGACAGTTGCCAGGCTGCCGATTCGGCCTCGACAGAAGCCGGAACGCCCCAGGCCGCCGGGCAGTCCCGGGGGTCCGGCCAGGGTGGCACGCTGATGGGCGATGCAGTCCGGGAAGCCATTACCGAGTGCATCCGCCAGCTCGACGGGAGCCGCGAGTACCGGGTGTACACGAAACGGCACGACCGGATCGACGTCGTGCCCGTTGCCGACGCCAAGGACGTCCAGGCGCTCCTGGAGACCGGCATCGACACGGTTCGCAGGCTCCGGCGCGGCCTGACCAACGCCCTCCGCTCGGCCGAGAAACGGTGCTGGAGAGATGAGCAGCTCCGGGGCGAGCTCTCGCAGCGCACGCTGTACAGGCTGTGCATGGACCGACCGCGGCTGGACATTTTCCGCATCCGCTCGACGGTCCAGGGCAAGTCCACGGC
>JAGNEZ010000110.1 GCA_018003015.1 Phycisphaerae bacterium
TGCCGGCCTTATCCGGAGAATCGTGTCGGCGTCCATGCCCAGGGCCTCCTGTGTTCGAGTTCCACTCGAACTACCCATCGGCTGGTCGCATGAGGTTTCTTGAGCTTTCTTAGCGTTGTAGTACTAGAAGCCACCCCGTATGCGCACCCCCATGTCCGGTCCACCCATCCGAATGATCACGTCCGCCTGACACCGAGTCGCGAGGACCGCTTCGGTGTTCAACCGGTCGTTGGTCTCGTACTTGGCCACCGCCTGCTCTTCACGGCTGCCTCCGCGAACGTGCCGGGCCAGAACCCGCCGACGAGCCTCATCTGGATCGGCGACCAGAAAACACTTGACGTCCAGCAATCGGGACACCGCGTCCCAGGGCGGATCGACGCTCAACAGGTAATTGCCTTCCACCAGCACAATCCGCGCACCGACAGGCACCTCAACAGCATCAGCCACCGGGTCGTGTAGCGTGCGACTGTAGGCCGGCAGACGGCAAGCAACATCGCCCCGCCTCAGCCGCCCAAGCGCCTCGGCTAGCGCGGGTACGTCATAGGATTCCGGGCCGCCTTTTCGCTGCCTCAACGGTATCGTCCGCCCGTCCACACTCCGAGTCGTCCGCTGATCGAGAACCGCGTTCGGGTAATGCCAGCCATCCATGGCGACCAGCACGAGCCGACCCGTCCCCCACAGCACGCCCGCCACATGTTCGAGGATCGCCCCCACAGTCGATTTGCCTCCACCGGGCACTCCCGCCAGCGCCGCGACCAGGCGACCCTGCCCGCAACGGCCATCAAGCATCGCCAGCAGAGGGAAACACACACGCTCCAGAAACGCAGCCGACAAGCCAACCGTCGTGGCTTGGCCGGCAAGGTCGAACGTGACCGCGCCGGCCAGCGAAGTCACTCGACCTCGCCACGCGTCAGGATAGGCTCGGACGATGCCGGTTCTCTCCATGACCCCGGAGAATACCGCTCTTCCTTGCGGACACACAAGAGGGCCAGCATAATGGGTGCCATGCGACCTCGAATCGGCATCACCTGCGGGTACCGGCCGGGCGAACCGGTCAACGGCTACGAGACCGCTCTGCTTGCGGTCGACGCTCGGTTCTGCGACGTGGTTTTCGACGGAGGCGGCGAGCCGCTGCTCATTCCGCCGGCCGCCCGGGAGGCTGATCTCCTGCCTATCCTGCGCACCCTGAGCGGCATGATCCTCACCGGCGGCCCGGACGTCCCTCCCGAACGATACGGGGCCAAGCCCCATCCCGAAACGAAACTGCTGCACCCCCGCCGCGTAGCCGTCGATTTCGCCGCCGCCAGATTCGCCGACGAGCAGGAACTGGCTGTACTGGCCATCTGCTGCGGCATCCAGGAGTGGAACGTGCACCGCGGCGGCACGCTGCACCAGCATCTGCCCGACCTGCAGTGCTCACCCCAGATCAAGCACCGCGAGGGCAACACCTTCTCCCATCACCCCATCCGAATCGATGAAAAGAGCCTCCTGTTCTCGATCATCAAGACCGTTTCCCTGCCAGTGAACAGTTCACATCATCAGGGACTCGATCGCCTGGGCGCTAACCTGCGAGCGACCGGATGGGCGGCCGACGGCCTGATCGAGGCCGTGGAGGACCCCCGGCGTCCCTTCTGCCTCGGCGTCCAGTGGCACCCAGAAGACATGCCTGGTGACCCTCTTCAGGAGAAGATCTTCCGGGCAGTTGTCGCGGCGGCGAGCCGGATCCAGCCGGGCGGTACCCCGTCACGGCCGAGGTAGTGTAGTCAGTCGCTCCGCCCCCATCTCCCGGTACGGCCCAAGCGTCCACGCCCCGCGACAGCCGGCCGGCGCGGTGCGGACGTCTCACCTGCCCTTCAGCTTCTGATGCACGAGGGGTGTCGAGTTCAGCTCAACTACTACTGGTTTCTTCACCGAGCTCAGTCACACACGGATGGATGGCCCAGATCAGGAAGCGCCGGACGCCGCAGGCTTCCTCAACACCCCGCGTCTGGCGGCGGGGCGACCGCTCGACCCCCTCTTGCCTCTGCCCTTGGGCTTCTGCTTGGGGGCACGTGGATCCACTCCCTGAGCCCGGAGCTTCTCTTCGCGCGCGTTGAGCAATTCGACGGCCCGCTCGGCGGTCACGGTCTTCGGATCGACCCCCTTGGGCACCGACGCGTTGACCACGCCGTCGGTCACGAACGGGCCAAATCGACCGCTCTTGATCTGCAGCGGTGCGCCGGAAGTCGGGTGCACACCGAGCTCAACCATGACCTGAGGTTTACCCCTCGCGGCGCGAGCCTTGGGCTGCTTGAGCAGTTCCAGGGCCTCCGTCAGCGTGATGGTGCCGAGCTGCGCGTGATTCGTGAGGCTGCGCGTCTCCTCGCCGGCCTTAACGTAGGGACCGAATTTGCCGTCCTGCACGGTCACTGGCTGCTGGGTCTCCGGATGCTGGCCGAGCGTGCGCGGAAACGACAGCAGCAGAAGGGCCTCATCCAGCGTCAGCGTACTCGGATTCATCGAGGGCCACAGACTGGCCATCTTGGGCTTGCCGCCGCGCTTCAGTGTGCCCTTCTCCGTTCTTTCCGGGTCGCCAAGCTGCACGTAGGGACCGAATCGACCGCTCTTCAGGTACACCGGCTTCTTCGTCTTCGGGTCGTGACCAATCACCTTGTCGCTCTGCGCCGCCTGTTCCAGCAGCTTGCTCACACCCTCCAGGTTCAGCTCGTCAGGCGGAATGTCCGCCGGCAAATTGGCCCGTTGTTCACCCCCGGCCACTTCCACGTACGGGCCATACTTGCCGATCCGCGCGACAACCGGCCGTCCGGCCTCATCCGCACCCAGCGGAATCGTCGAGATCTCCCGGGCATCAATCTCCTCCCACCCGGATCCAATCCGCCGCTTGAGCCCAACATGAGCCAGGTCCACCCCGCCGTTGGTCGCCCCCGGATCGCCGAAGTAAAAGACCCGCAACCACGGATGCGACTCAATCCGCCCCGTCGCAATACCGTCAAGATCGTCCTCCATCTTGGCGGTGAAGCCGAAATCGACCAGATCCGAGAAGTGCTTCTCCAACAGGTTGATGACCGCGAACGCGGTCAGCGTCGGAACCAGGGCGGTCCCTTTCTTCCAGACGTAACCACGGTCCTGGATCGTCTGGATGATCGTCGCGTACGTCGAAGGCCGGCCGATGCCGCGTTCTTCCAGCTCCTTGATCAGCGTGGCTTCCGTGTACCGAGCCGGCGGCAGCGTCGTGTGCTGACGCGGCTCGACCGACGACGGATGGAGTTTCTGCCCGACGGTCAGGGGCGGGAGGACGCGCTCCTGGTCCTCGAGTTCCGCTTCAGGGTCGTCACTTCCCTCAACGTAGGCCCGAAGGTAACCCGCGAAGCTGATCACCTTGCCGCTGGTGGAGAACACCGCCGTCCCCTGCTCACCAGCGTCGGCCGTGAAACGAACCGTCGTCCGCCGGCCGGTCGCGTCCTTCATCTGCGACGCCACCGTGCGCTTCCAGATCAGGTCATAGAGCTTGAGCCCGTCGGCCGACACCTGCCCCACGATCTCCTTCGGGAGTCTGAAGGTGGCTCCTGCTGGTCGAATCGCTTCGTGGGCTTCCTGAGCGCCTTTTGAGGAGGTCGCATAGACCCTCGGCTGATCGGGCAGATACTCCCCGCCGTAGAGATCCGCCACCTGGCCGCGGGCCGCGTTGATCGCCTGGCTCGACAGATGGGTCGAGTCGGTACGCATGTAGGTGATAAAGCCGTTTTCGTACAGATCCTGGGCGATCCGCATGGTCAGCCGGACCGGAAAACGTAACTTGCGGGCGGCTTCCTGCTGCAGGGTCGAGGTGATGAACGGCGGATAGGCCCGCTGCGTGAACGGCTTCTCGGCTACATCACTGACCGCAAACGACGCGGAGCGAAGCCGCAGGGCCGCCGACTGGGCCGTCGCGCCATCCAGCACACGCACGTTGACCGAAGCCTTGAGCCGGCCGGTTTGATCGTCGAAGTCCTTGCCGCTGGCCACCCTGCCGGATCCCAGCTCGATCATCCGGGCAACCACCCGCTGGCCCGATGCCCCACCGTTCGAACCACCGGCGGCCAGGAGCGTCGCTTCGACATCCCAGTACTCCGCAGGCACGAACGCCATTCGCTGCCGCTCGCGCTCAACGACCAGACGGGTCGCAACCGACTGCACGCGCCCGGCAGACAGCTTCGGGGCGATCTTCCGCCACAAGACCGGCGAGACCTCGTAACCGTACAACCGATCCAGAATCCGCCGAGCCTCCTGAGCATCGATCAGCCGGTCGTCCAGGTCGCGCGGATTGGCCAAAGCCTCCTGTATGGCCGCTTGCGTGATCTCATCAAACACCATCCGCTTGACCGGCACCTTCGGATCTAGAACCTCACGGAGATGCCACGCAATGGCCTCCCCCTCCCGGTCCTCGTCCGTCGCCAGGTAGAGCACATCCGCCTTCTTGAGCAGCTGCTTGAGCTTGGTCACCTGGTGCCTCTTCTTGGCCGGAACGATGTACAGCGGCTTGAAATCGGCTTCGACGTCGACCCCAATCCTGGCCCATGCTTCGTTCTTCAACTCGGCGGGGATCTCCGAAGCCGTTGAGGGCAAATCGCGAATGTGGCCAATCGACGACTCCACCACGAAACCCGAGCCAAGATACTTCGAGATGGTCCTCGCCTTTGCAGGCGACTCCACGATGACCAAGGCAACCCCCGAGTCGGTTTTACGTCTCGCTCTGTCTACAGAATGGTCCATCATCGCAAATACTACGCCTTGTCAGCCCTGAAAAAGGGCTGCAGATGCCTTCTCGCCCAAGATGTCCATATGTTCCCTGTCCGTGTGCTGGGCTATTCTATCGGCTATGCCGCCCGGCCGCTGGAGCGGTTATTATAGGGAGTCGCCCACAGAATCAATCCGCCACCGATCGGACGAGGCGACCGATGAGCCAGGGCCTCACGCCGCCTCCGCCCCCCGAAAAGCGTCCGCAGCCCTTGCTTTTGGGCTAATGGCCGGTATGCTAAATCCTCTTTGCAGTGAGTTAACAGATTAGCGATGGCGTCGGAGCAATTACAGCTATGATGAAGTTTTTCCGCAAGTACACGAAACAACTGCTGGCCGTCTTCATGGCCCTGCTCTTGATCGTGTGGCTCGGTGGCAGCGCTCTCCAGCATGTGTTCGATCGCAGCCAGGAACATCTCAAGGCGCCGCGAGCCAAGGTCTTCGGCAAGACGGTCCTGATCGGCGATATGCAGGGCGCGTTCAAGGACTGCGAGGTGCTCAAGTCCATGAACATCCAGTGGGAATGGATGTGGTGGAGCGCGGTCGCCAGGTTGGGCGTCAGAAACATGAACGAACTCCAGCAGTTGGTGGGCGCCGTTCGAACCACGCCACTCACACCGGAAGAGTGGTTCATGCTGGACGCCGCGGCCAGGCACCATGGCATCCAGGTCTCCGAAGAGGAATTGGAGCGGTTCAAGACAAGGCACGGCCTGACCGGCGAAATCCTGGCCTCCGTCCGCGACAGGCGCGGCTTCTCGCTGGACACGCTCGATGAGGCGATCCGGTCGTATGTCCGCGTTACTGAGATGATGGAGTCGGCCATCGGGGCGATCAAGGCGAGCGAGGCCGATATCCAGGACGCCGTCCGCAATTCCCAGGAGAAGGTGAGCGTCGGCGTCGTCACCCTCGACGCAGCCAAGTTCGTGGACAATGCCTGGCAACCCACGCCCGAGGAACTGCAGAAACAGTTTGACCAGGGCAAGGACAAGGACCCTGCGCCCTCGCCGACGGGCGAGCAGGTCTTCGGCTACCGCGAGCCTGAGAAAGCACAGATCGAGTACATCCGCGTCGACGCGAGCGTTCTGGCCAAGCGGCAGAAGATTTCGGAGGACACGGCCTGGGAGTACTGGGAGAGCCACCAGGACGAGTTCTTGAAACCCACGTCGCAGCCCGCCTCTGCCCCGCCAGGTTCTCAGCCTCAGCCCGAGAAGTACGGTACTTTCACCGAGGCCAAACCGAAGGTGATCGAGAGACTGGCCCAGCGAGCTGCCCAGGCCGAAGCCCAGCGTCTGGCCAACGAGATCATCAGCACGCTGGCCAAACCGTGGACCGGGGCCCCGACGACGCAGCCGGACAACTACGCTGTCCCGCCTCCGGGGCAGGATAGCGATAGGATCTACCCCGACCTCATCACCTCGCTGGAACCACGCTACCCCGGCGTGCTCAAGTATGGCCGCACAACCCTGCAGGATCAACAAGGACTGCGTACGGCTTACCCCGACATCACCAGTGCGTACTTCAAGGGATCCGGACAGTACAGCTACGTATCCCTGCCCCAGGCGGCATTCATGGTCGCCGGTCTGGAAGCCAAAAAAGACGCCAACCCGGACCATACCCGCCTGTTTCGCAATGTCTATCAGACTTGCGCCGAGCCGTTCGCCGATTGGTCCGGCAATGTCGTCGTGTTCCGCACCGTGGCCACCAGGGCCAAGCAGCCCGCGCCATCGGTGGACAGCGTGCGCGAGAAGCTGATCACCGACCTCCGCAAGATCCAGGCGGGCAAGGAAGTGGAGCGACTGGCTAAGGAACTGGCGGACAAGGCGGGCACCGCCGGTCTGAAGGCCGCGTTTGAGGGCGACGCCAATCTCGTCGCCAAACTCGGCAAGGAGGCCTACAAGGACCGAGTCACGTTTGCCCGCGGCACCCGCTACGTGCCCGAGTTCCGAGGCGATACCGAGCTGGTCAAGAAGTGCTTCGCCGTTGCGACCGCCCCCGCCGCCAGCCAGCCGTCCCAGATTATCACTCAGCAACTCAAGAACCAATCCAACTGGGTGGTCGTGGAATGGCACCAGATTCTGCCGGTCACCACCCAGGAGTACGACCAGGAGCGGGCGGTAGCCATCTCCCGCGTCCTCGGAACGCGCCAACTCGCCTTCCTGCGGAACTGGTTCGACCCGGCTCACATCCGATCCCGCGTCGGGTGGGAAGATCTCGCGGAAGGCAAAGACCTGCCGACCGGGCCGATCGAGAAACCTGTGCTCCCGCCGGGCGGCTGGGGCGAGTAGGCCACCGTTTTCGGAACAACTGGCACAAAACAGAATCGCCACAGGCGCCAACCTGTGAATGCTGTTTCCTGCTGCCTTTAGGGTGTTCGCCTTGCATCGCTCGGCGAGGCAGCACGCTTCGCCGGGACGGCGGTCAAACCTCCTTCGGGCGACCCAGCCAGTCGGCGTCGGCGGTGGTGAAGTCCAGCAGCTCGCCGGGGGTGAAGTACAGGGCAATCTCGCCGGCCGCAGACTCCGGAGAGTCGCTGCCGTGCACCAGGTTGTAGGTCATGCTGATGCCGAAGTCGCCCCGGATGCTGCCCGGCTCGGCCTCGAAGCCAAAGGTCTTCCCCATCAACTTCCGGCAGACGGCGATCGCCCGTGCTCCGGCCAAAACCATGACCACCACCGGTCCGGAGGTGATGTACTCGATCAGGCCGGGGAAAAACGGCTTGCCCTTGTGCGGGGCGTAGTGCCGCTCGGCCAGCTCGGGCGTGATCCGCATCAGCTTCATGCCCGCCAGAACCAGCCCCTTGTCCTCGAAGCGCTGAATGACCCGGCCCACCAGACGGCGCTGAACGCAATCCGGCTTCAGGATGATGAGTGTCCTCTCCACCACGTGTCGTGCTCCTCTTCTGGCGTTCCTGCCGTCCTCTCTTGCCCATCCCTATCCTGCACCACTCCGAGCGGCCTGGAACATCGCCCGGACGTTCTCCACCGGCACCCGAACCGGATCGTAAGTGCAGCCGGGGGCGACTATGATCGGCCTTTCCCCCGCCTGACGCAAGGCGTCGCGAACCTCCGCGGCACATTCCTGCGGCGTACCCTCCGGGAGCGTCCTCAGGTTGTCCACCCCTGCGGCTATGGCCGGCCGGATCCGATCCCGGGCCCAGGCGATGCTCGGACCGGTCGCTCGATCCGACCAGTTCAACACCGCCACCGGGTACTCCGAAAAGCCCAGGAAATCCCGCGGCCGGCCACACACATGCAGCACGCTGAACGGAGCACCCCTCACCGCCGCCAGGATGGCCAGATCCACGGGTCGCACCAGCTCTCGGTAAGTGCCCTGCCCGTTGGCCGGCGTATCCACCCAGTCATCCCGCACCGACAAGAACACGCCATCCGCCCCGGCGTCAACGCACCCGCGGGCGAACGCCCCCAGCGTCTCCCCAATGGCCGCCACCGCCGCCTTGACGGCCGCCCGATCCTCCCGAAGGAGCGCCGTCAGCAGCGCGTCCCGATCGTCCTGGCCATCAATCCGGGGCGGGGCGTGCACATCACTGGGCGGCCGCGTCCACGCCCGCAACACCGTCCAGGCATTGAAAAGCGTGGCACACATCAGCACGTCACCGGCCAGCCGCTCCTTCAGCCGGCGAAGCACCTCCAACTGGTCGGCCAACCGCTCGGCATCACCCGCCAGCGGTCGGATCCTTCTCAGATCACCCACCGTGCGGACAACAGCCACCTCCCCGCGCGGGTAGGGGTGATCGTTCATCACCTTGAGGAAATCGAGGCCATACGCCTCCAGATGCCGTAGGTGGGCATCGACGGCCGTCGAGCCGGTACTGCAGTCGTGTCCGAAGTGATACCAGCAGCTCACCGGCGGCCGGTCCGGCACCCGCCCATGAAGAACCGCCTCAACTCGTTCCCGTTCGGTCATAACGCTTACAGAAATGTAGGCCCCGTCGATGAACCGGTCCAGAGACAATCCGGAAAGTCAAGAGCCGTTGTGCGTCGAAAAGACCAAACCCGGCAGCCGACCCTCGTCATCCCCTCCACCGTCTGCATGCGCTACGATGATCATCCAGCCGCCAGCGAACACTTCCGCCTGGTCCCGGTCTGCGACTCCGAGACCAACGAGGTGATCTGCCACGAGCCCGCCGTCGCCGACGAGACATACAAACGGATCAAGCGAGCCCAGTTCCGGAGACTCCGGCCGCCCGAAGTCGATGATCGCACGGCCAACCCGATCCGCCTGTGGCTCCTCCGACGAACTCACTCGCAGCCCTGGTCACACTCGTAGCGGCTCTGGTCGCAACCGTCGTAGCATTCCGGATCACCCGGCCAGTTCTCGCGGCACCAATCGCAGCAACTGATGTATTGCTCCCGACACCTTGTGTAGCAACCCCACGCGTCCCGTTCCTGCGTAACCGTGCCGGTGACCGTGTCAACGATCACGTAGCTGCCGTCGGGCATATTGAACACATAGATGATGTTGGCTACGTTGGGATTGAGCGGCTTGAGCAGCTCCCACGATCGAAAGAACGGGCCGAAGCCCGCAGCCTGAGCCAGGGTCCAGGCCTCCACCACGTCCATGGTCACTTGGGTCAGATCCAGGAACTCGAGTCCCAACGGATCGCTTTCCAGATCCACTGTTGTCCAGGTCCTGTTGTAGGTCATGTACCAGCCCTGAACACCCTGAGGGGTCAAAGCGATGGCCAGGAAATCCCAGACGTTGGTTTCGGCCGGCATCTGCAGCTCGGTACCGTCCTCCCTTCGCCCCCCAGCCCAGCAGATCTGTGCCGCAGCGTGGGTCTTGCGAATCTCCGCCGTCGCCGCCGCAACCATCCGCGTGCATACGCTGTCGTCAGCGGTCGGCACCGAAATCAAGAATGGACACGGCCGACAGACTCCGCCGAACGCAAGACAGATCATGCCCAGCAGGCAAGAAACCACTATCCCCGGTGACAAACGCCGACTGCATTGCATGGCCACACCCTCACGTTGAGTGTCACTGAAAACCGAGTCCCAAACCGCCGCGAACGCGTCCCTCGCACGCGGCCTCAATCGTATTTTCCCTCATCGGCCAGCGGGTCGGCGGACATGAGTTGCATGGGTCCCAACAGCCCCGAATCAACCAGCGGCGTATCCTTGGTCAGCTTGCGAATGTTGGTCCGCGTCGTGCGCCGTTCCGGCGGCAGCAACTGATCACCAATGACTCGGTTCGGCCAGAAGTTGACCACATCGACCTCGAGCCTGTTATCCCTGGATCGCACCGCGTCGGTGACATCCACCCGGAAGGGCATGGCCCAGAGCACGCCAAGGTTGCGGCCGTTTAGTCGTACCTCACACAGTTGACGCACATCGCCCAAGTCGAGAAGCAGGCGTTTCGTCCCGGCAGCCGGCTGCTCGGGCAGATCGAAAGATGTCACGTAGGTCGCCATGCCCGAGTGGAACCGGATCGCGTCTTCGGGCCGAGTGGTCCAACTCACCAGCCGAGTGAACTCCACCGGTTGAGCCCCCCCCTGCCCGGAATCGAAGCTCACCTGCCACGGCCCGCGGAGCTCACACACCGGCACGACAGTCGCGAAGTTGGACGCACTTTTCGCCGCGGTACCGGCTGCCGCTCGAAAGACCACGAACATCGAGCCGTAGGGCGCGAATCGCAGCGGCACCACCGTGCGTTGGTCGGATGCAGCGAAATCGGGAAGGTGACGGACGCGGCCAGTGACGGGATCCCAACACTCCGGGTTCCTGCCGGCCACCCGGAATGTGCAGCGGGCATCCACCCATCGACCGGTGCGGTTGGCCACGAAGAAGATGTCCACTTCACCATCGCGACGGTGGATGTAGTCGAACGCGACGGCAGGCTGACTCTGGGCAGATGCCGTCGCACTGCCCGGGTCGAGGGCATATTCGAAGTCCGGCCTGACACCGTCGGCGAGCAAGACCTCCCGGGCAGTCCTGCCTACCATCACACGCCCCGACCCGAGACGATGCACCCCTGCCGAAGAACCACCGCCCTCTCCCCAAAGTTCATTCGCCAGTCCAGCGACCTCCTCATCGCACTGAGGATAATCGCACAGGCTGGCGGCCGATTCCGGCTTCGGGCCGATCACGGTGGCGCCCGCGGCGACCAACTCCTTGACTTTGCGGAGTACGGGCAACGAAATCACGCGGCGATCCGGCAAAACGAGTACCCGATAGCTCATGCCATCCGGCAGCAGGATACGGCCGCCGCGGGCGCTCATCCGCGTCAGCAGCACCTCTTCGGTCGCGACGTCGTAGTCATAACCGGGCAGCACCCTGGCCGGATCCGACTGCTTGAGCTGGGCGAAGTTCGGCACGTGATCGCCGTAGTAGTAGACCGCGTCGGCCACGAACAGGCCCCGCTGCAACATGAACTGGCAGCGGTTGATGTACGCGAGAAACGGCCCGGAGCGGGACCACCAGGTCGAGTTGGGATTGAAGTGCGTCCCTGCGAAGTACTCCTGGCCAGGCAAACCCATCTCCACCGGGGAGCAGGTGAAGGCGTGCCACACCAGGAGATTCAACCCTTCGCACGCGGCGCGATCGAACGACGGCTTGAGGTTGTCCCAGAGCGTCTCCTGCCAATGCGGGCCGATGGTCGTGAAACCCTCGGCGAGCACCAGCCGACGCCCGTAAGTGTGGGCCGCCGAGGCTGGCTGCTTCACGAAGAACCGGTTCTCATCGGTCACGCGATGCCGCCACGAGCGCGCCCAGAACTCGGACATCGGAGCATCGTTCATCCCCAGACAGCGCAGCGAATCGATCGGCACGGCGTGCGGGCCGCCGGATTCGGGGTGTATTCGGAGCCCGTGCCGCCGGGCGCCATCGACGAAAGGCCGGTAATGGTTGTCGATCGCCAGGTCACCCATGGTCTTGCGAAGGTCGTGCAAGAAGCGGTTGCTCACGTCCCGGCCGTCCAGGATGCGGCCGGCGATCACCGGAAGGAAAGGCCAAAGGTCGTAGCCGCGCCGTCGCCAAAATTGCTCGCGAAGCGTCGGCGTCCAGTTGGCGACTTCTACCTCCCAGCTGTCGGTGTGCAAGTACTTGAGGGAACGCCCGGCCAGCGGACCCGCGTCTGCGATGAGCGGCTCAACCACAGCCTGCCAGTATCGCTGAAACGCGTTCGCGTCGAACGGATCGAGGGCGTAACCTTGCCACCCGTCACTGCACGTCGCAACCCGGCAGTGCTGGTTGAGCGTGCACCCGAAGCGCAGGATCTCCCACTCACCCGCAGGCACCTCGACGCCGTAACCAAGATCTTCCGTCATCCGGGTAAGCGCCCCCGGCGAGATCGCGTTCACCGTGACCCCGTAGCGCGCGAGCTCCATTGCCGCTGGCTCTCACAC
>JAGNEZ010000111.1 GCA_018003015.1 Phycisphaerae bacterium
CCTCAAAGTGAGTGATGCAGAACTGGGCCGACTCCACGTCAGGCCAGAGCCGTTTCACGGCGATTGGAACTACATAGTCTCGCCGCGACGGTAGAATCGTTCAGGTTATTTCTTTGCGGGCCCTTAGGGGTCCTCAATCGCAGCCAGCCGGTGCGGTCGGTTCACGCTGCGGTTCCGTCCCCGGGGTCCCCGGGATGATCCGGCTCACCGGGCCTGCGGATCATGGCGGGCCGTTGCTTTCCGGCCATGGGACTCCGGCGGCCGGCGAATTCCGGAGATCCGGGTGGTGGCTGCCGCCGCAGGAGATGTCGAGGCGAGGGTCCTCCGCGGCGGGCGGGAAGGCTTAGCTGGCTTGTGAGCATACTCGTCGCCAGGCACTGGG
Organism: Phycisphaerae bacterium; assembly: GCA_018003015.1. NCBI lineage: Bacteria > Pseudomonadati > Planctomycetota > Phycisphaerae > Phycisphaerae bacterium. Next base: position 383 of record JAGNEZ010000111.1, read on the forward strand.
CCTGTGGTCGCAGGTTCGGCTGAGTGGCATGCCTGACGCCGGTCCAGGAGCTTCTTCCCGCCCGTCCTTCGGTCTCCCGCAAGACACCAGGGGGCAGCCGGTTCTACGGTGAAGGCCGGCTGTATCCATTATGGCGAAACGGGACCCTGAAGTCACGCACTTTTCTGGGGTGTCGCCAGGACCTTCTGGGGGAGAGCCGAGTGATCCGGTGGAGCCGCGACGTCCTGTGGGGAGCAGCTCGGTCGAGGCGTGCGTGATCTGACCGGGCTCATTGGTCCAGGTGGAGATGGGCCTGCCACGGTGTTCGTCGTGTTGATGGTGTACGGGCAACGACCCGCGGCCCGCGGAAGCGGTACGCATCACCTGCTCCGGCTGGGCCTGGTGACGGATTCGTGGAACAGGGGCTGTTGTGCCGCGAACAACGGCGCGAGCCCTCGGGCATGGTTGGCAGCCGGTGGTCGCTATACAATAATTCGGTGAAGCGTGGCGACCTGGCCGGGCGTGGTTGTCCGGGGATTGGTGGAGGAAGGTTCGCTGCCGTCCGCCGGCGCATCGGCGAGGTACAGGAAGAGATCCGCAAGGCGGCGAGGGTTGAAGGAGAGGCGGGGGCGTCGCCGCCTCCTGCTGCAAGGGTGGTTGTGGCCTTGGGCGCGGTTGGGATTGCCTGAGCACAATAGGAATGGGCGCGTTCTCGCCCGAGTTCGCGCGATGATCGAGTCTGTGGTTGTACCGTGGCGTGACGAAGCCGCTGGTGCCACAGCATCTGAGGTACATACCGGATTGAGTAATACCAAGTTTACGACGACGGTGAAGATGGCGGGTGTGGTCTTGTTCGCGTTGATGCCGGCTCTCGGTGTCAACCTGGGGTGCGGGAAGGACCAGGTTCATCTGGGTCGCAGCGAGGAGTCGCCATCGGGTGCAAGCGCGATATCGGGGACTCGCGGCGGGGGCGGGCCGGCGTCGGCGCCGAGCGGCCGGACGTCTGCGGGTGGCCAGAAGGTCGCGGGATCCGCCCACCATCCGGCCGATTTCCAGGTCGTGACCTTGGACGAAGTCCGGGAGCTGTTCGCCGATCCGAAGAACCAGAGCGGACAATACGTCTTCGTGGATGCGCGCGGCGACGAGGCGTTCGAGGCCGGCCATGTGCCGGGGGCGGTTCAATGCGACTATTGGCATGTAGGCACGCGCATCAATGCCGTGCTCCCGAGGATTCTCGGCGCGGAGAAGGTGATCGTGTACTGCCAAGTCAACGATTGCGAGGTTGGCCCGGGGCTCTGCCGGGCGCTGACCCAGATGGTTCAGGTCCCCTGGGACACCCTATACCTGTACAAAGGCGGCTGGGAGGAGTGGGTGGCTGCGAAGCTGCCCATTGAAACAGGTCGGGTGGACAATTCGTAGGCACGGTCCGGGGGCCGGCGCGCGGCTTCGACGATGCCTGGGTCTTGCTGGCGGGGCTTGCGGCCGCGGAGCGCTGTCATCGAGACGGGCGGGATGTGGGCCGTCGGGTTGTTGCGGAGCGATCTGGGCTCGAGAGCTCTCCACTGGGCGGTGCCCCCATGGCCTTGGTCGACGCTGGATCTTGACCGCGGAGCCATCGTCGGGTAGAAGGTGTGTTGGGTATGCGCCGTGAGCGGGCACGCCTTCTCCGTCGGGGCGTGAAGGGGCGATCGCGTGTTCGGCGGAGAGATCCGGAAGAAGAGGCAGATGCGCGGGCTGGCACTGGTCGTTTTACTTTCCTTGACGATGTGGGCGGGGTGTTCAACGTCTCAGGGTGTGGCCGGCGTGTCGGTTACGCCTCAGCAGGCGCTTGAGATGTGGCGTGCCGCGCCGGGGCGGGTGAATATCCTCGACGTTCGGACGCCGGCGGAGTACGTATTTGTCGGTCATGCGCCGATGGCCCGGAACATCCCGCTGGTGTTCGTGGCTCACAAGTGGGACGCCAAAGAGCGCAAGCCGGTCATCGAAGCCAATCCGCGCTTTGTCGCCGAGGTCAGCAGGTACTACAAGCCGGACGATGTGATCGTGATTATGTGTGCTGATGGCAAGCGTGGGGCGGAGGCGGCCCGGGCCCTGAAGGCCGCGGGTTTCATGCGGGTGCTGAACATGGAGGGCGGCTTCGACGGCGAGTATGCGGATGACTGTTCCGACTGTGGAATGGGCAAAGCGGTCAAGCCTGGATGGAGGAACTGTGGCCTGATCTGGACCCGGGCGGTGGATCGGGAGTCTTTTTACACGGTTGAGTGAGGCGCTGGTTTGGATTTGGCCGCAGGGTCGAGGCGTTGATATTGGCTCGGCCAGGTGTACTTGCGGCCGGAGGGGCCTTTGCCGGCGAGGCCGAGTTCTGTTCTGGTGATGCTGGACTGATTGTGATGGTGCCTTGAAAGGAATAAACGAATGACGTGTCAGACGTCCGCACTCGCTTTCGCCGTGTTATCGCATAATCGCAGACGGGCGGGTTGGGCTGGCTGGCGGCGCTTGGCGTCGGCCGCCGGTTTCGGTCTCATGGCTCTGACGGTTTTGACCGGCGGCTGCAGCAGCAGCCATATGACCGAGGTCAAGAGCACGGAACAGTTTCAGAAGCAGGTTATCCACGCAAAGAAGCCGGTGATGATGTTCTTCTTCAAGGGCGGATGCGCCACGTGCATGTTGCTCGAGCCGGCTCTGGAGCAGATGGCCAGCGAATACGGCGACCGGGCGATCTTCGCCAAGTACCACCTGATGAGCTTCTTCTGGATTCCGAACAATTCGGAGCTCAAGAACCGGTACGACGTGGTGGTCTATCCGACGGTGGTTCTATTCGTGGACGGGCAGGAGAAGAAGCGGTGGCTCATGCACTACGACATGAAGAGTTACCGCAAGACGCTGGATGAAGTTCTGGCCGCCCGGCAGACGGGTGCGGCCAAGGTGACGGCCGCACCAGCGCGGGGCAAGATGTGAGTTGCCCTGCCCGGGGCGAATCCCGGGGCGGCATGGCATTGTCAACCGCTGTTCCCCGGCGGTGATTACCGCCGGCGGGTTCGAACAGATAGAAGGAGAAGTGGCCAGCATGGAAGACGTGAACCTGGGCCTCTGCAATCAATGTCGTGCCCGTGTACCCTCGGAGTTCTTCCCGAAGGACGGTCAGATGTGGATTCGGAAGACGTGTCCGACGTGCGGCACGACGGAGTCGATGGTCAGTTCCTGCGCGCAAACCTGGCAGGCAAAGCGAGATTTGTGGCAGTATGTGCCCATGGAGCGGGTGGCGTGCCGCATGAACTGCGACCGCTGCGGGATCAATCACCAGCCCAACATTGTTTTCGTGGACGTGACCAATCGCTGCAACATGAACTGTCCGATCTGTATCGCCACCATCAAGGGCATGGGGTTCGATTTCAATCCGCCGATGGCCTACTTCGAGAAGCTGTTCGGCGAGGTGGCCCGACTGGAGCCCAAGCCGGTTGTTCTGCTGTTCGGGGGTGAGCCGACGGTCCGCAACGACCTGTTGGAGATCATCGCCACGGCCAAGAGAAACGGCCTGAGGCCCCATGTGGTGACGAATGGTATTCGGCTGGCGAACGAGGAGTACTGTCGGAAGCTCTGCGATTCGCTTGTTCCGTTTCGTTTCGGTTTCGATGGTCGCGATCCGGCGATTTACGAGAAGCTTCGTCATAACCGGTCGGCCTATGACAAGAAGATGAAGGCCCTGGCGAATCTGCGCAAGTACAGCCGGCGAAAGCACACGATCATTGCGACCGTTGGGAGAGGTTTCAACGACCAACATATCACTGATTTTTTCCAGTTCTGCCATGAGAATCGGGACCTGATCTCGGACGTTGGCATGATTCCTTTGACGGAGAATTGGCAGCCCGGGACGTTTGAAGCAGGTGTGCACACGACGATGGAGGATGTGGAGGAGATCGTCAAGCAGAGTATCCCGGGCGGGGAGGTCGAGTTCGTTCCCGCGGGGCTTTCCTATGCCCTGAGACAACCCCGTTCCTTCTTCCGCAAGAACCCGCGTTCCGAGGTCTTGTTGTTGGCCGGCGCAGCGCCGAACTGTGAGTCGATGACGCTGTTGATCTCGGACGGTAAGACTTACCGGGGCATCAACCGCTACTTGAGGAAGCCCTTCCATCAGGTGGTCGTGGAGCTTGCGGCTCTTTCGCGCAAGCTCGAGCCTTCGCTGGACCGTTTGGACCGCAACCGCTTCTTGCCGCGCCTTCGCGGGCAGGTGTTGGTTTTGTGGACCTTGCTGCCGTGGATGTTCTCGCGGATCAGGTTTGGTCGCCTGATCGGCAACCCGTTCTCGGCCCTGGGCCGGCTGATCTTCGGCCGGTCGTGCCGTCTTCCGGCCGGCGAAAAGGCCAAGCCGCGGCGAGCGCGGCGGGTACTTCGGGTGGCGATGCTGCCGTTCGAGGAGGAGCACTCGATTGACGCCGCGCGGCTGGAGAAGTGCAAGGGTGTTTTCGCCTACGAAGACACCGAGGATGGCCGGGTCAAGTACATTCCGGCGTGCCTCTGGTATCCTTACCGCAACCCGATCCTCGAGAAGCTCTCGAAGAAGTACGGCATCTGTCACCAGGGGGACGAGAAAGGGGTGTCGGAGGGTGGCTGCGATGGCGGGCCGACGCCGGATCGCCCGGCGCGTGAGGAGGTCGCCTGCGGATAGCGCGGGCGGGGAGACCTGCCCGATGGTCGGCCGGCATGGGGGCGGGTGGTTCGGGCTTAGAGGGAAGGATTTGGGGCGTGGGAGGAGGCTGCTGGCCTGTTCCAGGTCAGCGGGTTCTGTGGCTGGTCTTGCGTTGGCGGGCTATGGCCATTAAACTCCCGGCTTCTGTGGCGAGCGTTCCTGTCAGACTGACGCAAGGAGATGGCAATGTTCGGGTGCATGAAAGGTGCGACGCTGGTATCTGGGATCCTGCTGATGTTCGTGGCGACGGGGTGCTGTTGCGGTCTGTTCAACAAGCCTGCCGTCGAAGAGCCCGGTCCTGTCGTCGAGGCGCCCACGTATGTGGAGCCTTCGCCTGCACCCGCGCCTCCGCCGCCTGCGCCGGTGGCTCTGCCTGCGGCCCCTCCGCCGGCGTTGCCGCCGGCCGTCACCAAGTCAATTCAGGAACTGAGTGACAAGTATCCAGGGCTGTTCAAGTTCGACAAGGACAAAGGTCTCCTGCGGTTCAATGCAGATGCCATGTTTGACTCCGGTTCGTTCGTTGTGAAGCCCGAGGCCGAGGCCGCTCTCGGGAAACTGGCCAAGATTCTCAATGAAGAAGGGGCCAGGGATCGCAGCCTGACCATCATTGGTCACACCGACACTGATCCGGTGGTGAAGTCTCCGACGATTCGTGCCCTGAAGAAGCTCGGCAAGAGCGTGGACAACAACGGTTTGAGCGAAGCCCGGGCAGAGGCGGTAGCCGCGATTCTCCGAGCCGGGGCCGTTGACGCCTCGCGGATGGTTACCAAAGGCAGGGGCGAGGCCGAGCCGGTGGGGAACAACCGGACGGTCGAGGGCAAGGCGAGGAACCGCCGCGTCGAAGTTTACGTGACGCCCGCCAAGTCCGTGTCGTAAGGACGTTCTTGGGGCGGGATTCGGGAAGCGGGGGCGGACGGATACCCAGCATGGCCGCCGGGGCGCGGCGCGGTGTGATCGGTGGTGTGGGCTGGGGATTCGAGACCCGAGCAAGGTCGTCTGTCGCCCGGATGGGCAGTTCTCACTGTGGCCTCGTCGCCGCCCGGAGGATCCCGGGCGACTCGACGGCCGCCATCTCTTGTCACACAGCCCCGGCCGGCGGCAAGGCGCGTGGTGGTGCTCCGATCGCTGGAGGATGCTCCGTGGCGCGAGCGTAGCCAAGCTCAGGATTCCCAGCCCTGCGGCGAGATCAAACGGGGACGCCGTGATTCGTGATCGTTCCACCCCAAATCGACGAGTTTGGCACCGTGACGATATGTCCATCGGCATTCTTCAGCACCGTTGAGACGAGGGACATGGAGGCCACGCTCCCTTTCACGCCGGCCACGGTCACCGTGTCACCCATATCGTAGGGCCGATACAGCAGAATCATGATTCCGGCTGCGAAGTTGCTCAGGGTGCCCTGCAGGGCGAAGGCGATGACGAAGCCAGCGGCTCCCATCGCCGCCAGGAACGGCCCGATGTTGACTTCCAGCATGGACAGAGCGACCACAAAGCCGACGAAGAAGGTCACCTTACGTACGGTGTTCACGGTGAAGTCGCGCAGCAGGCTGGAGACGTTCTTGAAGGCGCCCATGGCGCGGAAGGTCACCTTGCCGAGGGCGCTGCCGAGGATCTTGAAGACGATCAGCGTGGCCAGGAACAGGAGGATGTTCTTCCCGTAGCGGAGCCCGCCCTCTGTGGACTTGAGCCAGTGGACGAGCGTGGTCCACAAGCCGCTGGCGTCGGTCATCTTGACCGCGATGCCCGAGACCGCGCTGACGTATGCGTCGTAGTCGGTGGTTGTGCCCCCCTTGGCTTTCAATGCGGCAAGGACGGCGTTGAGGCGGTCGATGAGAGCGGTGCGCTCTTCGCGAAGCTTGGCCACCGCCTCGAGGGTCTTTGTTTTCTCGTCCCCTTCGGCTTTGCCGGAGGCGATTTCGGCGGCGCTCATTTCGGTTGCCTTGCTCTGCAGGAGTCCCTGCCAGGCGTCGGCCTCGACGGCGAGCTGGGCCTTGGTCAGCGGTTTGGCCATCAGCTGGAGGTCGGAGACCGCTATCTTCGGGTCCGAGACGGTGGTTGGCTTTGGCGGTTCGGCGGCGACGCCGACGGCAACGAGCGACATGGATGTCGCGAGAGACAGCAGGACGGGGAAGTACATCTTCATGGTTCATCATCTCCGACAGAACGACGCCTCGAAGAAGACTCATCGCTGCACCACGCATCGCCTCTTTCTTCGCGGTCCCTAGGGCGGCCATGATACCACACCTTCTGCGAGGTTGTCTTCTCCCTGGGCGGCGTGCGTGGGGGCCCGTCTGGGTCGGGATGCAGCGACAGCGCGGCCGGCTCCTGCTTTTCGCTTGTCGGGGGTTCTGGATGTGGGCCGCTTCGCCTCACGTCTTGCCGCCGGTTCCGGCCGCGTCCGGAACGACTGGTTCCTGATAGAGGCCGAACTCGGAGAGTACCGGGCAGGCGGTGGCCTGGGTGACGCGCAGGCGCACCCTGCTGGTGGTCACTGAGCCGATGCGGAGCAGCCGCCGGTTGCCGATGCTGGTGGCCTTGGCGAACTCGTGCCATGTGCCGTCCTTCCACTGGTCCAGTGCAAAGGCCTCGACGCGCTGGCCGAGGGGCAGATACTCGCGAACATCCACGACGTTGAACGTGACCGGCCGGGTCATTTCGATCACGACCTCGGCGGAGGTTGTGCCGTCGTCCGCGGCCCAGCAGGTCGCGCGGTCGTTGTCGAGAAGGTTAGCCGGGCTGAACCGCTTCGTTGATCCTCCGCGTGTGCTGCTGGTAGTGGGGGCAGCGCCGGCGGCCAGGTTCCGCGCAAAGGTCTGGTCGAGGATTTGCCGGAACGTCATCAGGGACTTGATATCGTTCTCGTGGATCCGCCCGCGGCGGTCGGGTGGGAGGTTCAGATTGAGACAAGCTCCGCGCCCGACGGAGGCGTAGTAGATGTCGCACAGCTCGGTTGGGCTTTTGACCTTGCCGTCTTCGGCCGGGTGATAGAACCAGCCGGGGCGGATGGAGACGTCGCACTCTGCGGGCACCCAGGCGGTGCCGGGTCGCTCGCCGTTGAAGTTGCCTTCGGACGTGCCACCGGGAAACCGGCCGGGTTTCTTCAGATCGAGTGTGGCCCAACAGGGATCGCCGGCCTTGCCGGCCTCGTTTCCCACCCAGCGGGTGTCCGGCCCGGCATCGCTGAACATCACGGCCATGGGCATGATGTCGCGCACGATCTTCCAGGTGTTGGGCCAGTCGTAGTAGGTCCGGTTGTCGATACGGCGTGTTTCTCTTGCCCCACCGTAGTAGCCGCTGCCGCCGTTGGCGCCATCGAACCAGACGGTGAAGACTTCCCCGTAGTTGGTGAGCAGTTCGCGGAGCTGGTTGCGGTAGTAGGTCAGGTACTCGGGCCGGGCGTAGTCCTTGTGGTTCCGATCCCACGGGGAGAGATAAACGCCGAACCCCAAGCCGTGTCTGCGGCAGGCGTCGGAGATTTCCCTCACCACGTCGCCCTTACCGTTCTTCCATGGGGAGTTTTTCACGCTGTGTTCGGTATATCGCGAAGGCCAGAGGCAGAAGCCGTCGTGATGCTTGCAGGTCAGGATGAGCCCCTTCATTCCGGCCTTTCCGGCGACACTCGCGATCTGGTCGGCGTCGAAGGCGGTGGGGTTGAAGACTTTCTCGCTCTCGTCGCCGTTGCCCCACTCCCGGTCCGTGAAGGTGTTCACCGTGAAGTGGAGGAAACCGTAGAACTCCATGTCATGCCAGCGGAGCTGTCGCTCGGACGGGAGCGGGCCGAAGGGGGCCGGTGTTGCCGGATCGGTGGCTCCGAGGGGCAGCGCACACACCAGGACAGGGAGGGCCGGGACCAGTCTGTTCATGTTCATTTCTGCACCTTTCACGTGTCATCGACGCCCGCGGGCTGGTCCGCGCAGCGTCTTTGAGCCAGGGGGCGCTGACCGCGGGTCGGTGGGGCTCCTGGCTACTGGGGCCGCATGACCTCCACGGTCTGCAGCGTCACCGGGCCGAGCAGGCCGGCCGGAAGGAGCGGTGCGGTGTGATGGACAGCCGGGACGGCGATGAACGTCCGCCGCTGCGCCTGCGGGAGTGCCGCGTCTCCTGCCAACCGGTTGTTCCACGGGTTCACGACCTCTACTTCCAGAATGTTCTTTCCGGGCCGCACGGCTGAGGTGATTTCCATCCGCCAGGGAGCCATCCAGAGTGTGCCAAGCTCCTGGCCATTCAGGCGTACCGTGGCCAGATCGCGGACGCTGCCGAGATCGAGCCATAAGGCACTGCCAACTGGTCGTTCGGGCAGCTCGAACGTTTTCTGGTAGCTGGCCTTGCCCGAGTAGTGGCGAATCCCGTCCTCCGGACGCCGGATCCAATCCTCGAGTCGATCGAAGGCGATGTTCTCGGGGGCGCCCCATCCGGGGCTGAATCGCACCTGCCAGGGGCCGGCGAGTTCGGCGGGTTCGGCGACGGATGTGGCATCGAGCTTGAGCATGCGGCCGTCGCCCATGGTCAGTTCATACACGCCCTTCTGCCAGGCTCTCGCTTCCAGGTTTCCGTTTGGGCCGCGGGTGAGCTGAACTGCGCCGGCCGCCAGCGGCGTGATCGGGCGGGGCATAGCCTTCATCAGTTCAATGATCTGGGCTTCGCTGAGGGCTGCGGAGCGTTGCTCGAAGCTGCCGAGTTGTCCGCGGAAGGCCGTGTCGTCGCCCGGGTTCGTGCCTGCCGCCGAATGGACCACATAGCGGCTGTTGAGTCCGGTATGCACGTGTCGGCCGTTGAGATACAGGCTGGGCTGGCCGTCGCGATAGACGACGGTCACGTGGGTCCAGTCGGTCAAGCGGGCGGGGTGGACCAGGACTGGCGAGAAGTAGTTGGCTCCATGCTCAAAGACGCACACACCGTTTTGTCCGATGGCCAGGCCGCACCCCGCATGGTTGCCGTCTGCCGAGAACGTGTTTCCGTGGGGTGGGAAGAGTGCGTCATTGCGCGGTTCGGCCATGCCGTGGACGCCCTCGTTCATTTGCGGGAGCAAAGGGGTTTCATCCAGCGGCCTGGCCCACACGGACACGGTGAAGGTCTGCTCGGCGCTTGGGTTGACCGACGGGGCGGCATGTTGGGGCGACCGCAGTGCGGTGCTGAGCAGGAGTTCCCCGTCGCGGCGAACTGCGACCACGCGGTCTGCGGGCGGCGCCACCCCGGGCCTGAACACGACGAACACCGATCCGTGGGGGCCCAGATGGACCGCTACCCGGGTGCACTGGCCATCGTCATCGTAGACCGCTGGCCGCTCGATCCGGCCGCTGTCCGGCCACCAGAGCTCGGGAGTTCTGCCGGTCACGCGAAACGCGGCGGTGGTGGCAACGGCCTCCGCCCTGGGGTTGGCGACGAAGTAGATGTCTCCCTCCTGCGTTGCCCGGTGGGTGAAGCGCAGCCGGGTGCCGCTCGCGAAATCCGATCGCAGGCCGGTGCCAGTGAAGATGTCCTGGAGTGTCCGTCCCCAGATGATCCGGCCTTGGCCGGCCCGCCGCTCACCCGGTCTCTGGAAGTCGCCATTTCCCCACAGTTCTGCGGCGACCCGCCGGACGTCGGCATCACATTGGGGAAAGCCCGCCATACTGGGCGAACGTGTTGGCGGAGGGCCGAGGACGGTGGCTCCGGCCTGGACCAACTCGGCGATCTTCCGCACCACGGCCGGTCGCATCGTCGGCAGTTCGGGAAGGACGAGCAGCCGGTAGCTGGTTCCGTGTGGTAGGACGATGCGTCCGTCCTTCGCCGCGCACTTGTCGAGGATCACCTCGGCATTGATGTAGTCGAAGTCGTGGCCGGGCGGCAACTCGGGTTTGCGGAGCCCGGTCATCTTGGGGGTATCCTCGCCGATGAAGTAGGCGACATCGGCGACGCGTGTGCCCTGCTGGAGTAGGAAGCAGCATCGCCGCAGGTAGTCGATCCACGTCCGGCTGGCGTTGAACCAGGTGTTATGCCGGTTGAACTCCGTGCCGAACCAGGCGTTGATGCCTGGCACGCGATCCTCCCAAGGCTGCTGGATGTAGACATGGAGCACCAAGTGGTTGACGCCTTCGCAGAAAGACCAGTCGCCGCGTGCCTTCAGGGCCGAGGGGCTGTTCCGGAAAGGGGGGCCGCCGGTGAATGACTCGGCCGATACCACCGGTTTGCCGTAGGTATTCGCGGCCGAGGAGGCCGCTCGGCACTCGATCGAGCCCAGGTCGCCGTCGACCCAATACTCCCCGCCGATCCGATCCGACTGCCCGCCGTACTGTAGGAACTCGCCAGGGAAGCCCCAGTGTCCGTAGTTCTCGAGCCAGAGCTGCAGCCCGTGAGCGTGGCACAGATCGCGCAGTCCGCCGACGTAGTCTTGGGCGATATGATCGGCGACTAATCGCCGCAGGTCCCAGAGAAATCGCTCCGACTGATCCGCCGAGCCGAGGAGCCGGCCGGTGAGCACGGGCAACCACGGAATGGGATCGTATCCATATCGATCGCGGAAAACCTCGGCGAAGCCGTCGGTCCAGTTCTGTGATCCCATCTCGTAGCTGTCGGCGACGACGGTTCGGAAGGCCTGGCGATCCGCTGCAGGAATGCGGTCGAGTACGCGTCCGATGAAGGCCCTGAAGTGAGTCTCGGCCGCGCGGCGGTTCATCTTGTCGATTTCGAGGCCTTGGCCCTCGGGGGACGCCGGCGCGTTCCGGGTCCCCGTGGGCGTCATGCCAATTCGCAGGATGATCCACTCGCCGTCGGGGACTTCCCAACTCAGCGAGCCGTCCGGCCGGAGGTGCCTAGAGACGTCGGTCACGCCGTGGATCGGCACGACCAACTCGGGCCGCCCCGGCTCGGGCTGCGTGTTCCAGAGGTAGGTATCCCACATCGGCAGCGGAGTCGGGTGCATTTTGCCGAGTTGTTTCTCGACGTACGATTCGAGGCGGTCCGCACCCAGGGCCAGCGCGCATAGATAGGTAAGCTGGGAGGTCTGGCGCGATCGATTGGCATCGTGTATACCTTTCGCAAGTATGCCGTATGGAGCGGCGAGAGTCTCTTGCGAAAGGAGTCTGCCGATGG
>JAGNEZ010000112.1 GCA_018003015.1 Phycisphaerae bacterium
CGCCCAGATCGTGCAGGACACGTGTGACCACCCGGTCCCGGTAGGCCGAGCGGTCGCAGGATGGACACGGCCGAGACTTGAAGTTGCGGGTTTGCTTGACGATCCTGGGCTTGGGCAGATCCTCCACGCGGGTGATGCCTTCGGTCACGTCGGGCAGGTACTCTCCGGGGCCTTCCATGGCGGTCCTCCTGTGAAAACGTCCTGTTCTCAAAGGAATCGTCGGCATTCCGGCCAGCGGAACAAGAGGAAAACCCGGCATCTATGCTACAGAGTCGTTTTGCGGATCATATCCTCTCTCCGCATTCCGAGCATCGTGGCTCGGGTATGCCCCGCAGGATGTAGCCGCATTTGCGGCAGCGCGTTTCGTTTTCGAGGGCCGATGGGCCAAAACGGCAGGTCGAGGATGCATAGACCAAAACACCAGCGGCGGTGCAGAGGAGGAAGCCCAGCACCCCGATCCCGGCTGGCAAGCCATACGGTTGCTGCCTGTAAACCAAGTTAGCCGGTGAACCGACCGTGATTATCTCAACCCGGATTTCCCAGATGACACTTGCGGTGGCGTGCAATGAGGTGACGGTTCCCGCGATGAATACAGGCAAAAATGAACCTCAGGCCGCTGAACTCCGGACAATCCAATGGGTGAAGCACGCAAGGGGGCGTTGCGGGTCGGTTTTGACAGCCAGATCAAGCTGGAGTTCCACGGCGCATCCGTTACCGCTGACGCAGGACTGGTCGCGCACCGCGAACTCGATGAAGCGCTGGGACTGACGGCGCTGGCGGACGAATTGTTCCGTGATCGGTGCGAAGGTGGTGCGTCACTCGAAATACGTGTTCTTCCAGATGGCCGAGGTGGCGGTCCCGCGCAAACTCTTCGCCGCCATCCTGGATCGCATCCGGCGCCTGCGTGTCGTGCCCGCCATGGTGCCTGCATGATGTTCCCACCAGCACGTCAGAACGGCTCCCGCTGCAATGGTCGTCGGGGATGCCCTGCGCCGACCACAAGAAACGAGGTCGAGAAGCCGCCCTGGCACGCGTTGGAGGTGCCGTTTCAGCCCGGAAGACCCGAAAAAACTCGAAAGTGGGGTAGCCGCAACGGGGGGGCGCTATTACAGTATAGAATACGGCTCGGCGGCGTAGCCGGGCAAGGTCAAATGAGAAATGTCGGGTCAGTAATCCTAGGCGCGTAGGCGTCCTGACGGAGGGAAAAACATGCACACGGTCAAAACTCTCGTATGGGCGGCTCTGGCTGCGGCGCCGGGCGCTGTCCTGGCTGCGCCGCTGTACCAGCAGGATTTCGAGGTCGATTCCAGTGCGAGCTGGATCGTGAACAAGGGGCCCGCCACCACCGATGAGGCCCACGATTTCTTCTTCGACTACAGCACGGTGGGCATTCCCGCCGCCCCGAGCGGCGCGGGCACCCGGGGCGTGAAGCTGCAGGCCAATCAGAGCAGCGGCGTCTTCGGCGGCATGAGCGTCTCACCCATGGGCCAGAGTTTCGCGGGCGATTACGAGGTCACGTTCGACTGGTGGGAGAATTTCAACGGCCCGTTCCCGGTGGGCGGCAGCGGCTCGACGCAACTGGGAACCTTCGGGCTCGACACCAGTGGAACGGTGGCTCAGTGGCCGGGCGGGACGCAGGACAGCATCTGGTTTGGCGCGACCGGCGATGGCAATTCGTCGAGTGACTGGCGGGCGTATTCGCCCACGGCGCCCACGCGTTACACGGATACGGCTGCGGGCATCTATGCAGCCGGCGCGGTAGCGGGCAGCAGCAATGGCAGCAATGCATACTATTCCAGTTTCGGAAACGTCGCCGCCCCTGCGGCGCAGAGCGCGCTTTTCCCGCAACAAAGCGGCAACACGCTGGTCGGCTCAGCCGGCATGGAGTGGCACCGGGTCTCCATCAAGAAACAGGGTGGCAGCGTGACCTGGACGGTCGATGGCATTCTGATCGCGACGGTTCCCGTCGGGGACGATACCGCGCTCACGGGGAACAACATCTTCTTCGGGCGTTCCGACACCAATGCGACGTCCTCGACCGACGTTAACGATGTGAATCTTCTGTTTACGCTGATCGACAACGTCGTGGTCACGCCGGAGCCGGCGTCGCTCGCGCTGCTGGCGATGGGCGGGCTGGCGCTGCGGTGTCGCCGTCGATAAAAGATCACCTTGGCTACGGGTTCACCCGTGGGCCGCGAGTAGAGACTCGCGGCCCTCTTTTGCAGGTGCGGGCGGTCACTTCGGCTGCGGAACAATGCGCAGATACGGCCGGGGGGCTTTCCGGCCGGCGGGACACTTCTTTTGGCGTCTTCGTCGGAGACGGCGGGCAGAATGATGACGTCGTCACCGGGTTGCCGGTTCGCATACCTGTGTCGCTGGCATGTTCCGCCCGACCACTTGGCCCCCGAGATGACCGCAGAACTGCGCGTGTTCAAGGATGCTGACGCCCTGGACCGTTGGCGCATCAGCGACCTCAATCCCTCGTTCCTCAGGACCGCATCCGCGCAGAAACTCCTGCGGGCGAGTTATGTCCTTTGGACCGAGACGACCCGCATGTCCAACCCCGACCAAGCATTCACATGTGTTCTGGCGGCTGCCCAGGCACTCGGTACCCTTGCCGATGGTTGATCCGCCCGCCGGGCCTTTGTCCTTGACGCAGTCCTGTTTCCCAAACCGCATTCCAACTGCTCGTTTCGGTCGCGGGATACCGGTGGAGATGTCGGCCGCAACCACCACATCGACGACTCCCAGCAGGTCGTCCTTACTGGCGCTTTACTGGCGGTTCGCATGTAAGGATCTGCAACGAAAAGGACTTAAAGCGATCAAACCGTGACGAAACGGGTCTTGACATGGGCGCGTAAGCCCTTTATCGTTAAGGAAATAAGGCTGCGGGCGTAATTCAGTGGTAGAATGCCAGCAGGCACCCCCGAACACTCCAAGCCCCTGCAAATCCTGAAGTTACAGCTAGGCGGCTGGAAGAAACCTGGAAGTTCCTCTATGAGCAGTCATCACCAGCCCCGACGTACTGCCCCATCACCGAGGGCTGCATAAGAGTCTCAAGGAGTTGGAGCCTTGAGACTCCGTCAGGCGGGACAACCGCAGCAGCGGAAACGGCTTGGAGGCAGCAGTCTCAAAGTCTCACGTTCTACGACCTGTCACCCACCAGCCAGACGACGCCCAGGGCAAGACGTGGGACCAGATTGCCGCGTTTGTTGGTCACCTGGATCCGAAGGCCACCCGGCGGTACATCCACTTCATACCGAAGGACAAGCGGGCAACGGTGGAGTCGATTCCGTTTGAGTTCTGAGGGGTACCCAAACCTCGAGAAACCATCCGCCTTTGCTATTCGGGACTCAGCTACCACCGTGCTACCGTCGCGAGCTGGGCGGGGGGCCCGCTTGCGGGCGAAACGGAGGTCGCGGAAAATACCGCTGCTGGTCGAGCAATCGGCAGAGCTCGATCCTTGAACGAGTTTTTGTCGCGGTGAAGGAGAGCGAGCCTTGAAATCTGACCGACTTTTGAGGATTGGGACCGTGGTCCTTGCGGGTGTCCTGGCGGCGGCGGCAGCCCTCACCGCTCCCCCGACCGCTCTGGCGCAGGAGTCTGGCGCGAAGCTCACGCCGGACGAAGCACGGAAGATTGCCAAGGAAGCGTACATTTACGGCTTTCCGATGGTGGACAACTACCGTATCCAATACGCCTATTTCCAGGATCACGGCAACCCCGAGTTCAAGGCTCCCTGGAACCAGATTCACAACATGGCCCGGGTCTACACGCCAGAAGACAAGGCTATTCAGACGCCCAACTCGGACACGCCCTATTCCATGGTAGGGATGGACCTACGGGCCGAGCCCCTGGTGCTCACGGTACCGGTGGTCGAAAAGAGGCGCTATTTCTCGGTCCAGCTCATTGACGCCTACACGTTCAACTTCGACTACATCGGCAGCCGGACGACCGGCAATGATGGCGGCAGCTTCCTCGTCGCTGGCCCTCGCTGGAAAGGCGAGCGTCCTAATGGCATCAAGCAAGTGTTCCGTTCCGAGACCGAATTCGTCCTCGCGGCCTACCGCACACAACTTCTCAATCCGGATGACATTGAGAACGTCAAGAAGGTGCAGGCGGGCTACAAGGTCGAGCCGCTTTCCGCTTTCCTGAAGCAGCCCGCCCCGGCAGCACCGCCGAAAATCGATTTTGTCAAACCGCTGACTCCGGCAGAGCAGAAGACTTCGCTGAAGTTCTTCGACATTCTGAATTTCGTTCTCCGGTTCTGCCCCACCGATCCGTCGGAGAAAGATCTGATGGCACGGTTCGCCGGGATCGGCGTGGGCGCTGGAAAGAAGCTTGATCCCGCTCAGCTCACGCCCGAGTTGAAACAGGCGATCACGGAGGGCATGGCAGGTGCCTGGAAAGAGCTGGAGAACTTCGAGAAAACCGAACTTGCCACCGGCAAGGTGACCAGCGGCGATATCTTCGGCACGCGGCAATACCTGAAGAACAAATACCTGTATCGGTTTGCGGCGGCGGTGATGGGCATCTACGGCAACTCGAAGCAGGAAGCGATGTATCCGATCTACCAGGTGGACGCCGCCGGGCAGAAGCTCGATGGGTCAAAACACCGCTACACGCTGCGCTTCGCACCGAACGGGTTGCCCCCGGTTAACGCTTTCTGGTCACTGACCATGTACCGGCTGCCGGAGAGCCTGCTGTATGCCAACCCGATCAACCGCTATCTCATCAACTCACCGATGCTGCCCAACCTCAAACGTGACGCCGACGGCGGGCTGACCCTCTACATCCAGCACGAGTCCCCGGGGGCGGAGAAGGAGTCGAATTGGCTACCCGCTCCGAACGGACCATTCGTGGCGTTTCTGCGCCTCTACTGGCCGAAGAAAGAAGCTCTGAACGGCACCTGGGAGCAGCCCCCGATGCAGCCCGTGAACTGACCGGTGACCGCGAAGTCACGGACAAGACGCGACAACCTGCCCCGCTCCGTAGTAGGCGCGCGGTCTACCGCTGTGAACGCATATCCAACGGCATCGACCGGTTAAGTAGTGCCCTCGGCCCGATAGACGGCCTTATGTTGCGGAGCGTGATCGGACCAGCCTGACGTGAATGCTTCTCCTGACCTTCAAATCACTCGAATGGGTTGTATTTGCCGTAGTAGGGATCCTCGTCGATGAACTTGGCAATCGTCTTGATGTCGCCCATCACCCCGAACATCGACAACCACTGACCTGTGTGCCGCATGTACTCCAGTTGAAAGGGGCCGCCAGGCGCTGGGACGACGCGCAGGAACTTGGTCATGTAGCGGAGCGAGGGATCAGGCTTCTTCGTGTCGGGGTTCCAGGGTATCACGGGCACCGAGATGATGACGTTGTCGCGGTACAGCTTGTACTCCCACTCCGTCCGCTTCTCTTCGCCTTTCGTTAGCAGAGTCCGTAGCTCATCAAGATCCCGCTGGGTGAGCACTCGAACCCAGGTCATGCCCCTCGTGGATTGACGTTTCCTCGTGGCCATGCTGGTGTCCATTCTATCTCTTCCGTTCGCGCCGTGAAACGGGGAGCCGCTGCCACCAGTCTCAATGAGTTGGAGCCATGGGCACGAGTGGACGCAGTAACCGCAGCAGCGGCAACGGCTTGGATGCGGCAGTCTCAAGGTCTCACGTTCTACGGCCTGTCGCGCACCGGCCAGATGACGCCCAGGGGAAGACGTGGGACCAGATTGCCGCGTTCGTGGGTCATCTGGACCCGAAGACCACGAGGCGATACATCCATTTCATGCCGAAGGACAAGCGGGCGACGGTGGAGTCGATACCGTTTGAGTTCTGAGCAGCGAGTCTGCGAACGACGGCAGATCAGTCCTGCTCGTGATAAGAAGCTCCTTCCTTTGAAGGTTTCCTCTGTCGCCGTAAGATTGTGGGACAATGGACGGAAGGAATTCCTCCGAAGCCTGTGAACTCACGACTGCCGGATCGGCGGGCGCGCCGAAGCGAATCACACGAACATGCTTCGTCGTTGTCCTTTTGATTGCCGCGGCGTTCCGCCTGTGGAACCTCGGCGCGAACGAATTCGGCAATCTGTATTACGCCGCAACCGTCCGGAGCATGGCCACAAGCTGGCACAATTTCTTCTACGCCTCGTTCGACCCTGCGGGCTTCCTCTCCGTCGATAAACCCCCCGTCGCGTTCTGGCTCCAGGTGCTCAGCGTGAAGATCCTCGGTTACACGGGCTTCGCGCTTCATCTCCCGCAGGCTCTCGAAGGCATTTTGTCGGTGATTGTCGTGTACCTTCTCACTCGCCGCGTAGCTGGTGAGTCGGGCGGCCTGCTGGCCAGCCTTGTCATGGCCATCACCCCAGCGAGCGTTGCGATTGACCGCAGCAACCTTCCCGATAGTTGCCTGCTGCTCGTCTTATTGCTGGCGGCAGCGGCGCTCTTGCGTGCAACGGAAACCGGGCGGTGGAGATGGCTGCTGCTCAGTACCGCACTCGTAGGCTTGGCCTTCAACGTCAAGCTGACTGCCGCATACCTCGTGCTTCCGACTTTCTACCTGGTCTATTGGCTCGGGTCGCCGGTGGTTCGAAGCGTGCGGCTCGCGCAGTCGGGGGCAGCCGCCGTGGTGTTGTTCGCGGTATCGTTGTCCTGGGCAACCATTGTTGATCTGACGCCCGCCCGCTCGCGCCCCTACGTGGGCGATACGCGGAACAACTCGGTTCTGGGCCTGGCATTCCACCTTCAGGGTATGCAGCGGGTCACGGGCGAGGCCAAGGAACGGCCCGGTCCACCTCCTTCCAGCGGCGTACCCGGATCCTTCGGAGAGTCGTTTACCGGTCATGGCGGACACCCCGGTCCCTTTCGGCTCGCGAACCGTGACCTGGCAGGACACATTACCTGGCTGCTTCCATTTGCGGTCGTGGGGCTCGTCGTAATCTCACGCACGTCCCGATTCACCCTGCCCTTGTCATGTCTGCACCAGAGCGTACTACTCTGGAGCGAATGGTTCGCGACTTATGCGCTGACGTTCAGCTTCTCGAATAGCCCCATCCATCCGTACTACCTGACTTTGTTGGCTGCACCGACAGCGGCCCTTGTAGGGATTGGCGCGACCGTGCTCTGGAAGGCTTACGTAAAGGCCGAGTTCCGATCACTTGCGCTACCCGTGGCGCTCGCGGTAACGGCATTCTGGCAGGCATGGGTGCTTGCGTACCATGCAGACTGGATGCGCTGGCTGTTGCCACTCGTGCTCTTGGGAACCGGCATTGCCGTGATCGGCCTATTGGTGGCGCGGACGCGGGGGCAAGACTCCGTCGCCTGCCGCCTTCAAATCGTCAGCGCATCGCTTGGCGTGGCGAGCCTCCTGATCTGCCCAGCCGCTTGGTCAGCGACACCCGTTATCGCAGCGGGTGGTCGCATGGTGCCCGTCGCCGACCCCATTCTTCTTGCCCGCCGTGACAACCCGCGCGGCGCGGATGATGACTGGCGTGACGCTCAGACGCTGGTCGAGTTCCTTCGCACCAATCGCAAGGACGAGAGATTCTTCCTGGCCGTCCCTGACATCCATCTCGCCTCGCCTATTATCATCGATACTGGCGCAAGCGTGATGGCCTATGGGGGGTTCTCAGGGAGCGATCCGATCCTGACCGTCCAGCAGTTTGCCGGGATGATCGAGGCTGGGGCATTTCGGTTCGTGCTGCTGAGCAGCCGACCGCCTCCTGGCGGAGCGCGCCCGGGCCAACAGGATGCCATTGCAGCCTGGGTGCGCGAGTACGGGAGGGAAGTCTCATCTGATCGCTGGAAACCAGCCAACGTATGGGGAAACAACCTCGGGCCACCCCCATCTCCCTGGGGCGAAACGTCCGAGATGCTCCGCCAACTTTTTCGTGGCCCGGATTGTCGGCTCTACGATTGTGCCCAGGCGGCCACAGATTCTAGGGGCACCTCCAAGACACCTTGGAAATGAGAGCGGACCTCGATGGTTGTCTGAAGCTGCCGCTCATGGTTCGGAACCTGGCCCGCAAAGACGGCGTCAATCCCCTGCAATCGCTGATTTGGGTTCTCGCTACCGCAGGCAGGCAATTACAGCGCGTCGTTCGATGGTACGAGCGGTAGGCGTGTCGATACGGCGTGCAGCGCAATGTTGTGCAGCATCTCGTTCACCGTCGTGCAGCAGTCCGCGAGTATCGACACCTTGTACTTCTCCGCCGACCTCGATATCGCGGCGTGGGTTACGCAGTTCTGCGTCATCATGCCGCAGACGAGCAACTCCGTCGTACCGAGCTTGGCCAGCGTTTCCTCAAGCGTGGTGTTTACGAAGCTGTCGGCATACTCCTTCACGACGATGGGAGCTTGCGGAGCAGCCGCAAGGATGCGTGGATGGACCTCAGCGCCCGTCGTGCCCTGATTGAAGAAGGGCGCGATTCCTGCGGCGCTGTTGGCGACGTGCTGGATGATGATGACAGGAATGCCTTGAGCCTTTGCCCGCTCAATGGCGTGCTCGATGCGTTCAAGTACAACGTCGGCGTTCCACAGGGGGAACTTGCCCCCAGGGAAGTAATCACTCTGGAGATCGATGACCAGGAGTGCCTTGCTCACGGGTAGCTCCTTGTAGCCGAGATTCCGCAGGCAACTCGCCCCACCACGTCCAAGTGGACCGGTTCAGTCTACCGCGATTAATGAAGGTTGGCCACGGCTCCGGTCGGACAGCCCTGATGCTGGACGGGCGTTCGACTTGCGACCAGAATACGGTCGCTGCCGCGCCGGTGCAGAACGGGAAATCGCCGATGGACTGGATGACGTGGTACAACGGGCTGGCCAAACCGAGTTGGACGCCATCGCCGCCCACCATCGGCCTGATCTGGCAGATCCTCTACCCGATTATCATCGTCACCTTCGGATTCGTTTTCGTGCAGGCGTTTCGTGGAAAGCTCGCCTGGGTCATTGCCTTGCCCTTCGCCATCAACCTCGTCGCTAACCTGATCTTCACGCCCATTCAGTTTGGAATGCGTAACCTGACGTTGGCATCTGTGGACATCCTGATCGTCTGGAGCACGATCATTTGGTCGGTGGTGGCCGTGTGGCCGCATTATCGATGGGTCGCCTTGGCTCAGGTGCCGTACTTCGTCTGGGTTTCCACCGCCACCGTGTTACAATTGTCGATCACCTGGATGAATCGAGGCGGGTGAGTCGTTTGCAGCAGCCGCGGCAGTCCATGAGTCGGGACATGCTCCTCACGGTTCGGATGCCAGGTCACCAAAGATGAACGCCAGCAAGTCGTTGGCGGAAGAACGGGAGGCTTGCTCCAACGGCATGAACCGGTACTTGTGCGGATGTCGTCGCATCTGGTGGGCAGCCACGCAGAGACAATCGGCAATCGCCTTCGGCAGACACCGTGGCGATCCGTCCGGTTGGCCACCGACCAGCTTCCGATAGCCTTCCAGGAAAGCTCCGGCGTTGCGCTGGTCGGGTTCAATTCGTTGGAGGCGGAGCCCTGCCTCCGTTATCACAGCCATGATACGTCCGTCATCGTTGCCAGGCATGACCATCAGCCCGCCCAAGATGTCCTCAGCGCTACGAAGCACAACGGCCCGCTCAGATGCCTTCTTCAGGGTCTCGGTCAGATGCGGGAGCGATCTCACCCAGGGTTCGTCCATCTTGTCGGCGACCAGCGCTTCCTGCTGCCGCTCCAAATCGCCAACGAGGGAATCATCCTCTCCGCCGAGCAGGCGATAGCACTTCGCGAGCATGTCCACATCACCGTTGCGGCTGACGAGGCGAAAGACTGCTTCGATGATGCGGACGGCTTGGCGGCGCGTGCGATAGGGTTCGCCGCTTGGCCTCGAGCGGCAAGACCCCTGCTCACCTGCGGTCTACTGATCTACTGTTCTCCTGCTCAACTCTGATCCGCCCTCTTCTCTTCGAACGAGCCTTCGGCATGGCCTTCATGTTCGAGAACCTCGTTGTCTACCAGAAAGCCGTTGACTTCGCCGACAACGTGGCCGGGCTTACTCAGGGGTTCCCGCGAGGATTCTACTTTCTTGCAGACCAGTTGAATCGCGCAGCGTTCCCTATCGCGACCAATCTGGCAGAGGGGAACGGCCGGTTCACAAAGGCCGACCGCAGACATTTCTTCACCATCTCGCGTGGCTCAGTGCAGGAGTGCGTGCCGCTCCTGGAATTGGCTCGCAGGCGTGCCCTTATCAGCCCACAGGACGCAGAGGCTCTCAGGGGCCGTCTTGAGGAAATCTCTCGCATGCTCTCCGGCCTCATCAACGGGCTGGAAAACCGCGGGATCTGAAGTGGCTCCGGGCGGCTACTGCAGCCTCTTCACGCTCAGTCTACTGATCTGGCTCGTCGCCGGTCTGGCCTACGTTGTCCGGTCGATCCGCCACGGCATCGCGATCAACCGGCTGAACGGACGAAGTTCACCGTACCCACGTCGGACGATGCGGTGGTTTGTCCCGCCCGTTGCGCTCCTGCTGACGGTTGTCGCCCTCGTCACGAGGCTTCCGCTTCGGACTGGCTTCGGGTTAAGCCGTGGAGGATTGGACCGCCTCGCGAAAAGCGCGGCTAGCGTCCGGCCGGGCTCCACGTTGCCCAATCAGCGAATCGGGCTATACTGGGCGGAGTCAATCGAGGCGTTTCCGGGCGGCGTCAGATTCGCAGTCCGCGGCGCAGGCTTCCTGGACCGTAACGGGTTCGCCTACCCGCCCTCCAGCCCGCCGCTCAGGATGGGCGAGGACTATTACCGCCCAATCAACGGCCAATGGTACACCTGGCGCGAGAGCTGGTAGATGTCGCGTCGTATGACCCATGCCATTCTTGTCCTGCCCGCGCTTCTGGCCGGATGCTTAGCTCCTGCCAGGCAGGATACGCTTATCACGCCTCCCCCGCAGGCTCCCAATCCTCTGGATGCCATCGTTCTGGATCAAATGGCCAACCGGCACATCCCCGGCCTGTCGCTGGCCATCATGAAAGACGGCAGCCTGGTGAAGGCCACCGGCTACGGCTTGGCCAACGTCCAGTTGAATGTCCCCGCCACCCCCGAGACCGTCTACCAAATCCAGTCCATCACCAAGTCCTTCACCGCCACGGGCGTCATGATGCTCGTCGAGGAGGGCAAGATCGACCTCGATGCCCCAATCAGTAAGTACCTCGACGGCACGCCCGACACCTGGAAGGACATCGCCGTCCGCAACCTCCTTACCCACACCTCCGGCATCAAGGACTTCATCAACGAACCCACTGCCAGCCTCCGCCTCGACGTGACCGAGGAGGAAGTCCTCAAAGCCGCCGCTCCCCGCCCCTTGAACTTCCGGCCCGGCGAGACTTACGCCTACAGCAACACCAATTACCACCTGCTGGCCATGATCATCCGCAAGGTGACCGGCAAGTTCTACGGCGACTTCCTCCGCGAGCGTATCTTCGAACCCCTGGGCATGACCCATACGGCCGTCATCAGCCGCTACGACGACATCCCCAACGCGGCGGCTGGCTACATCCGCAAGAACAACGTCCTGCGTAACGGCCAGTTCATCGCTCCGTCGATCCTCGGCTACGGCGGCGGCGGAATTCGCTCCACGGTCCTGGACATGGCCAAATGGGACGCGGCCCTCTACACCGAGCGGCTGCTCAAGAAGGCCAGCCTTGAGCAGATGTGGACGCCCGCCAGACTCGACAACGGCCAGACCCTCGGCTACGGCTTCGGTTGGTTCGTCGCCACCGTGAACGGCCACCGCCGCCTGGCCCACAGCGGCGGGCACGTGACCGGGTTCTCCTCCATCATCCACCGCTACCCCGACGACCGCATCACCATCGTCGTCTTCACGAATCTCAGCCTCGCCGACCCCGGTCGCATCGCCAGCCGTCTCGCCGAATGCTACATCCCCGACCTCGCCCACTCCGCCTCCAAGTAGAAGAACTAACCCAAGTTACTGAACAACTGCGATTTTGAAAAGATCTTCGGGTTGGCATCCGCGTTCTCCGGGCGATCAGCGGGGTTGGATGGCGTTTTCGGCGATGTAGTGGAAACCTACCCTCTTGAAGA
>JAGNEZ010000113.1 GCA_018003015.1 Phycisphaerae bacterium
GCAAGGAGTTAACCCCCTCATGATGCACGGTCAAACGATCGCGCTCATCGAGGGGGATTTCTTTCGCCCCTCACCCATCGCGATCCGAATCGGCCCCAAAAACCTCAAGAAGCGAGAGCACGCTCAGTGGGCGGCGGTACCAGGGGCGGCTGTACTACCGATGCGTCGGGAACGTTGTGCATCGCATGAGCAAACAGCGCGTGTGCCAAAGCCAGTCTGTACGTGGGGAGAGGCTGGAAGCCGCGGTCTGGGTGGACGTATCAACGTTGCTGGGCGAACCGCACCGCATCGAAGAGGAATACCAGCGCCGTTTGAGCTTGGGCAACACGAAGAACCCCTGCCCAGATGAGCGTAAACGACAGATGCTGACCAGCCGGGTACAACGACAGATCAGCAAGTTGATAGACGCTTACAGTGACGGGCTGATTGACAAGAACGAGTTTGAGCCGCGCATTCGTGGAGCGCGTCAGCACCTGGAGAAGCTGCGGGCGGAAGCTCAAACGCAGGAGCAGTTGCAGGCACAGATCCGGGAAATGCGACTGGTCATCGGCCACCTGGAGGCCTTTGCCGACCGTGTCCGGGGCGGCCTGGACAACGCCGATTGGACGACTCAGCGCCAGCTCGTATCCACCCTTGTGAAGCGAGTGGAGATTGGCGAAGAAGAGGTGCGGCTGGTATACAGGGTAGACTGTGGCCCTTTTGAGGGGGCCCCCTCCGGGGGGCCGTGGCAAGATTGTTGGCGGCGTCGGGAACCGACCCGAACGCCGACCCAGGGCCAAGACCGAAGGGCGGGCGGCAACGACGTTATGCCGCCCGTCTTTCCTTGCCCTTCGGGATTGGCAGCAATGCGATAAATCCAACCTGCCTCTCGCGGAGACTCCGGTCATATGCTTCAAGCCTTCTCTTTTCCATCGATCACGACTGCTTCTTGACTTGTTTCCTTTCCGTCCAGGCAGACGTTCACCAGCGTGCGCGCCATCACTCGCCGCCAGTCGCGAATGGGAGGTTGGTCAATCTCCGCGATTTCAAGGATTCACGACCTTGACAAAGCTTGCTTCATGGGAGGAAGCGAAGGAAGACGCAAGGAGGATTGTTCAACAGATGAAGAGGATAGATGGGACTCTTCGCCACACCCTGTCCATCCTATGCATCCTGTTCGTTGTCTCACCGTCGGGGAGTCTGATTCTCCATCTGCGTCAGGGCGAACGACCTTCAGGCACCATGCTCACCTTGCTCCTTTTACCTCCAGTTAGAGAATGGCTTATGCCCCTTTGTCTTCGCCTGCCCCTTCATCTTCGCCCCCCTTTATCTTCGCCCGGCCCGGCCGGTCGACGCGGCGCGTCTCACCGCCCTCTTCATCCTCGTCCGTATCCTGAGGCTCCGACGCCGGCGCGTCCTGAAACACCGCTCCGTGATGCAGTCTCCGCAAACACTCGGCTTGACAGAGGTGGAATGCCGCCTCGTCGGATTTGCCCTGATCCTCGCAGAGTCCCCCCAGGAGCGAATGGACCTGCAACAGATCAGGGCGCAACTCCGTCGCACGCCGAAGGTGCATTGCTTGCTCATTTCCGCGAACGCCCTGAATGGCCAAGAGAGTAGCGAGTTCGAGATGCGTACGAGCATCATCCTCATTTAGCTTAAGCGCCTTAGACAACGCCTCTTCGGCCGCTTCACACTTCCCGGCGAGGCGGAGCACCGCCCCAAGGCCACGGAGAACATCGGGGCTCTCGGGCCACAACTCGGCGGCGCGTCGGAGCACGTCGATAGCCTCAGAGTAACGATGCTGCAACCTCAGCACTCTCCCCAACTCGCATAATATCTCCTCATCGTCCGGAGCCAAATCGATGGCTTTTCGCAACAGCTTCACCGGTTCGTTCGAAAGTGGTTTGAGTCGCGCCTGCATGGCCCCAAGGAGGAAGAAGCTAAGCGCACTAGGCTCAAGTTGGACACAGCGAGAGAAGGCATCCTCGGCCTCCTTCCATTGCCCCATCTCCGAAAGACACAAACCCAACATCCGGTGCAGGAAGGCCAGAACCGGGAGGCTATCGTTCCTGCCCTCATCGATGAGTTCGCGGAACGTGGCTGCGCCGCGACCGAGTTGCTTAGTCTCCCATTGACACGAACCGAGTAGAGTGCGGACACGTCTATCGTGAGGGTCCTCCTGCAGCGCTCGCTCGCAGCACTCGGCGGCCTCCCTGAAAGCCCCCACATCGCATAGAGATGCCGCCTTCTTCCACAGGACATCCACATCGCTCATCATGGCTTCGCCTCTCGATCTCGCCTGTTCAGGGTAGACCGACAATGGCTTGGCCTCCGAGATGAGCCGAGTATTGACACCGGACGTCCAGTTCGCCACGAACGGGAATCGCGTCCAGCAGCCGTCCACCGCATTCATCTGCCCCTGACCAAGTTCACGACCTTCCCAGAATCCTATCCCGATAGTCCACCCGCTGCAACGCATGCCGGAACACATCGTCTCTCCGCCAATCGTTGACCGGGAAAGGTCGCCAGCGATGACAGAGCGGAGGCGACGGCCAACGCCAAGGAGGGCTCATGCCATCGTCAAGGCACATGTGGTCTTGGTGATGGGTTGGGTCCATAGATAGGATCTGCGTAGTTCTTTATGCCATCACCACCATCATCTCCTGCTGCAGCCACCGGATCATAGCCCCGGCCGTCTGGATCGTACTTGTTGGGTATTCCGTCGCCATCGCCATCCAGATTCCCGATCGGTATCTGACCCGCATCGGCAACTTCGGCGACCATGTCCAGTGCGTCCAAGTAACTCAAACCAATAAGAACGACTTTCAGGACGGATCCTGCTACGACAGAATATGTCTTCCTCAGGTTGGTTGCGGTCCTTCCCGTGTTCTGGATGAGCGGCACCGTTCCTGATTCCAGTTTCTCCGTGATCTTCACGAGTTCTGCCGCCTTCTTGCGTGAGAGTGTTTTGCCCTTATCCATGAGTCTTTCAGCTTCCTCTTCAAGTTGGTTCTTTCTGTTGATGAGTTTGGTTCTATAGTCGAAAGAGCGTATCGCAAGTTACATCACCTCTCCCTCGTTGCTCCATCTCGTGCCCGGTGCGGCACTTGCGCGCCTTGGCGCGCACACCCCGAAAAACGGCGGGTTACATCAGGTCGATCGGCCCGGCTTCTGGTCCGACCGATCGCCTCGATTCGGGCGAGCTGTGTCTACCGGGGGCAGGAGCGCGTCCTGCCCGGTCCGATGCCGGGCCAGCCATTCCGCGATCACCGCCTCCTCGAAGCGCACCTGCCTGCCGAGTCGAAGAGAGGGGATCCTGCCGTCGTGGGCCCAGCGCACTACCGTCCGCCGGGACAGACCGATCAACTTCGCCACTGCGGCGGGGTCCAGCAGTCCGTCGCACGCGTGCTTGGCCATGACTCATACTCCTGAGCGAGAGTCCGACGATGCCGGCCGGAGATACCGACCGGAGATCCGGCATCGCTCTGGCTTTCTTTAGGGGTACCGATAGAGAGGCCAAGAACGGCGAAATCGTTGTCGCTGCGCGAAACAGCGCGAAAACGCCTCAGAGAGCCATCGAACTACCGGATAAACTCAACTACCAAGGAAGCAGAGGATGTAAATTAGGGTATATACCCTCCGGCGGAGTTCGCCGTGATCGGCCGGCCGCTGGATTCAAAGAGGTTTTGATACGCCCCAATAACAAAACGGCGTCGGGGGCGGACCAATCCGCCCCCGACGCCGCCAAGTGCGGGACCGGCTGATTACGCCGGGACTCCATCTCCTTCGCCGCCCAGTCGATCGATCAACCAGTCCTTGCGCTGGTCGGCGGGCTGGGCGCGAAGCAGGCGCTGATTGATGCGGTCGGCCCGGTCGTGGTGGGACAGGCACAGCGGCACGAGATTCACCAACTCGTCCGACCGGTGCCGGCCGCGAAGGATGTGGTGGATCTCCACCGGCGTAAGAGAGCACGCCGGAACAGCGCAGCATGCGGGGTCAACACCGGACTCGATCAGCGCCTGTCTCAGCCCGTTGGTGTTGAGCCGCGCGGATTCCTCCTCCGTGGCCGGGAAACCCTTGACCGCCTCGGCGACCAACTCGTCCACCGACCTGAAAAACCACCGGTAGACGTGATAGGTGATACCGAAGAACTGCAGATCAACTGTCCGAGCAAAGCCCCGGCGGTGGACCAGCTTGGGCAAACGGTCAGGCGTGTAGCCCAGCTTCTCGGTCAGGACCCATCGTACCGCCCGGAGCAGGTTGCTCCGCCCTTGCGGGCCGCAGAAGTGGCCGTTGGTTTTCGAGTGCCGGAACTGGAACGGCTGGAACCGTCCGGGGTAGGCCTTGCACAACAGATAGGCCACCGCCGGCCAGTGCTTGAGTTCGGGATCGTCCTGCTTGTGCCGCTCGGCATAGGTGATGCACTGCGAACGGCCGTTGCGGACAAAGAGGCTGCTGGTGACCACGCGCGGCAGCCCGTCGAACAGCACGCCGCCGGCCACGAGCCGATCGACCAGCGAACGGGTCTTGTCGATCACCTCGTCCTCGGTGACCTCGTCGAGCGACTTGGTGCGGGCCACGCCCAGCGTTCGCCGGCAGATCTGTTCGAACTGCGACGAGGTCAGGTGGAGCGATCTCTCGATCTCGTCGGGGGGAGTCGAGCGCAGCGCCTGCAGGATGTACTGCAGTTCGACCGGGGTGATCACCGGCTGCAAACCGGCTTGACGCAGTTGGGCGGCCAGGTGCACGGGATCAACACCGTGCTTGCGAGCCACAAAGGCCAACGGGTGGCGACGCAGATCGACGGCACACTGCCGCAGGGCGTCACCGGGGAGTGGCGGGTCGGGCGGACGGCCTTCCGGGCCGTCGCAGGCGCCACCGTTTTCCGGATACGGTCCTCGCATTCTTTCCACCTCCTACTAAGAGACTTCGGCCGACCCGATTCTCGGCGGCACCGTGCCGCCGGCCGGTCAGCCAGAACTTGTAAGCAAGCCGCTCTGACGCTGGCCTTGCTCTTGGTGACTTCTGCCCAAGGGTGGCGGGAGACGATTTCACCGGGTCACCATTCGCCCCGAGGTGGCCGGTCCCCGCCAGAATCTCAGCAGCCACGGTCTCGTGGGTCACCCGGTTCGGAAGCTTCCCCTGCTGAGTAGACAGATGCGGTCATATTGCGCCCATCATGGTCGCGTCCGTGTCATGTTGCCACAACCATGCAATATGACACCACTCAGCCGCGACAATATGAGTATATTCGACTCGATCTCAATCAGATCAAACAATTTGACGAAATTATGCAATGGCGTATGATGCAAGATGATCGTCGTCCTGTAATGCCCGGCGGATCGTCGTGGCAAATAGGAAAACCGCGGAGTGACCCGTGAAGAGACCCGCAAAAAAAAACGCAAAGAAGAACCCCGAAGGCTCCGAAACGGATTCGTGGTCAATCGCGGGAGTCCCCCCCCGTCGGTCGTCCAAGGCGAAGGGTAAGCAGGACAAGACCCGGTCCGAACTTCCGCCCGGATCGACGGCAAGCCCAGCCAGCCAGCAGAAGTGCAAGCACAAGAAGACCCACTTCGAACCTCGGTCGCACAAGTTCACCACCAACCGATCGAGGAGGCTCCCTTTTTTCGTGACCATCCCGACGACCGTCTGCGACCAGTGCGGACATGTCGAACAACTGGGTGATTCCGCTGCCATTGACAAGCAGGCCTGCGAGCAGGCTTGCCGTGATCTGCACCTTCTGATGGGGTCTGAGATCACAGCGATCCGGGAGTCGCTTGGGCTCTCCCGCCGGAAGTTCGCGGCCTTGGCTGGGGTCGGGGTCACCACGCTCGCACGCTGGGAGCGGGGCTCGGCGATTCAGAACATAGGCTACGATCATCTTTTTCGCTTGCTAAGGCACCCTGAGAACGTCGAACGCCTGGCAGCCCTGCGGGATGTTCGCCTGCCACGTAGCGCTCACAGGGCTGACGCTGAACAACTCGAAACGAACCAGTCGCAGGTGGCTGAAGAG
The DNA here is from genome assembly GCA_018003015.1 of Phycisphaerae bacterium. NCBI lineage: Bacteria > Pseudomonadati > Planctomycetota > Phycisphaerae > Phycisphaerae bacterium. The sequence goes on from JAGNEZ010000113.1 coordinate 5,996, forward strand.
CGATCGGCACGGCCCGGCTGCGATTTCAGCAAGGTCGCTGCCGACGCAGAAGCAGAGCTGGTGCGGCACATCAAAACCTTGCCGCCGGCGGCTTTCGCCGATGTGGTCACCACATTGTTCGGCGGCCTGGGCTATGTGATTACCCCGTTTGCGGGCGGTTCGGCGGATGAGTCAGGCGGCTTCCTGGCTGCCGTCGGCACCGATCCGCTGGGAATCATCCATCCGCAGGTGCGGGTCATTATCCGGACCTCCCAGCTCCAGGATACCGATGTCGCCCGCATGGAACCGATGCTCAAAGTCGGCGAACTGGGCACCCTTATCGCCCAAATCGGTGCGACTCAAGGGGCACACGATACCGCCTGCGCCGCCTCGAAGCGGATTCAAATCATGGATGCCCACCATCTATCTCGTATGTGGACGGGCATCTACGAGGAGCTCACCCCCGCCCAGCAATCCGTGTTGCCACTCCAGAAACTCAGTTTCTTCGCCGCGAAGTGAGCCCCTGATTGACGAACACAACCCCAAGAGTCGGTCTGAGGCGTTCTGCCCGGTTGCCGTCCTGAAGTCGATGCCCCCGGTTAGCCCGCTCTGTGCCCTCGTATTTGATTTCCTAGGAAGAGATGGCATCCGACGTTCCCGGCGGGGCTCGTGGCTTCGTCAGGGTTTTCTTTCTCCGGGCTGTGCCCGAGCCGGATGCCGTCGAGGAACAGGATATGTTCACGTGTTCAAGTGCCCGGATTGAGATCGATCTGACCTCGCAGTTGAGGGCGTTCGGCTTGAGCGGCCCGTCCAGCGGAAGGACCGTCTCGGAATTGCCGGACTGGCTTACCTCGGGCGAGGTCAAGGATACAATAAGAGCATGGCTGCCCTATACCAGCCGCCCCATGAGCGTGGGGGACGCGGTCGAATCGTTGTTGAGCTACGACCGTTTGCTGGCGGCCCTGGAGAAGATCGGATGACGCCCTTTCCCCACAGGAGTGCGAGCAGGCGATGGGTGAAGTGGTGGCCGACAAGGGCTATCACAGCAACGACGTGCTGACGGGTCCCGCTCAGATGGTGGAGCGTACATACATCGCCGAGCCGGACCGGGGCCGGCGCAGCTGGGAGGGCAATGAGGCGGCGCAGGCTGCGGTGTATGCGAACCGTCGGCGGATTCGCGGAGCGCGGGGCAAACGCCTGATGCGCAAGCGCGGCGAACTGATCGAGCGGAGCTTCGCTCATGGCTACGACACCGGGGGCATGCGGCGCACGCACCTGCGCACCTGCGAGGTCACGAGAACATCCTGAAACGGCTGCTCATTCATGTGGCCGGGTTCAACCTGTCGCTGATCCTGCGCAAAGTCATGGGACTGGGCACCGCCCGAGGCCTGCAAGGCCTCTGCGGTCGGGCCTTGGCCGCGCTGGCAAGCGTCTGGAAGGCGTTGGATGCGCTGCTCCGGGCGATTGAAGCCATCGGTGCTGGGCAGAGCCGCTCAACGGTGACACTCGCCCGTGCTGTGTGATCGAAACCGGATCTGTGGCCGAAGCAACTTGCACCACGGGCTGCTAGGACAGCAGTGGCGATGCGGGTGAGTACGTCACGGAGATAGGAGAACCGGAACGGGTTGGCGGCCGCGTAGGTGCCGGTGGCGGATAGGGTGTTGCCGTACGGGTCGTCCCGCTATCCCACCGTGACAAACAGCCCTATCTGGCTCACTCAGCCTTAGGCAGGTTGGTCCACTCGATTTCAAACAGATCGCACCACCGCTGAAGGACCTCATAAAAGACGCTCTCAGCGATCCACACATCCACGAGCGTGGCGGAGGCAACCGCTGTGCTAGAGCCGGATCGGAAAGCGATCAATCGCGCGTGATCCTTCACATCGCATTGCAGCACATAGCTGCCATCATCGAACGCAGTGTCACCATCGGGTGCCCACATCAGGTCACTCGCCTCTCGGCCGAAGTAGTCGCGGAAACAGGGCAACGCAATGCCGAAGTAGCTCTCGGCTGGCGTCTCGGCGTAGATGGCTTCTCGAAAGGCCTCAGCAATTTGGCCGGCGTTCAGCGTCGCGAACGGAGCCGTATGGGCACCCCGCATTGCGAGGCGTCGTTCTACTTCATCGAATGAGCAGGCCAGCAGAGTAGCGTCAGATTGACGCAGGCCATAGCATTTCCCTCCTACATGGATCACGAAAAAGCCAAGCGCCAAGAGGCCCGGGTTTCGATATGCGCGAGTGATTTGCGACTCGATGGCAAATGTGGAGGGATCACCAACAATCATTACTGTAGCAACCTCCTACGAATCTCAACGGGGATGTCTTCCATCCGAATTGGTTTGTCGCCGCTAGTGGACCCGTTCCAGTGAGACTCACCGTTGCTCGGTTTGCTGAAACGGTGAATTGTCCCGTCCGAGTCGATGGCCCATCTGGTGCCGTTCGCGTCCTCTATCGCGTTATCGGACAACTCCTGAGCGTTCGCCGGCTCGGGACTTCTCGAGTTCGGGTGGTGCTTGGGATTCGTCACCCTTCTTGGCGGCTGAGGTCCCGTCGGCGGAACCTGAGTTACCACCCTCTTCGCGTCGCCCGCATCATCCAACTTGCTGACGGCGGCCTTGGCTGCTTTGCCACCGCCAGTCACGCCCGGCAGCAGTGTCGAGAGAGCGTCGCCCTCTATGGCAAGCGCGTCTTTGGCGGCTTCCTCTCCGGCCTTCTTGGCATCGCCATACGATACTCCGGGTTTGTCCAGAATGAAATCGATCTGAGTCTTGACTTGCTTCCCCCAGTCGTAGAGGTCGCTCGCCAAACTGCAGACGTCGATGATCGTATCCCACCACAGGCCGTAAGGGTCGTAGTAGTCCAGAGGCTGGCCGGCCACATACTCATACAGCCCCACCCCGTCCACATACCCGAGCGGATCCCGTTGCAGCCACCGTCCCAGCGCCGGCGAGTAGCTCCGAGCCCAGAAGTGGTACAACCGAACCGCCGGGTCGTACCGCTGCCCGGTCCAGGCGAACGGGTTGCCGTAGGCCGACACCGGCCGGGCCGTGCCGTCCGGGGCGGAGATGTACGTGCGCCCGTACGGGTCGTATTCGTATTTCTCGACCAGGTTCCCGCTCGCGTCGGCCAGACCGGTCACGCTGCCCAGGGCCCCGTGCAGGAAGTACAGCACCTCGGCAGTATTCGCCTCCACGTCCCCGGCCGCCGTGTAGTCGATCATGACCTCCTGGTTGGGGAACCGCTTGCCCCACACGAACTCGCGGGCCAGCGCACTGGTCTGTTCTTCGCCGCTGCCGGTGACGGTGTACTCCTGAATGACCTTGAGCCCGTTGTAGATGTGCCGGGTCCGTACAGGCGTGGTCGAGACCACCCCGGTCGTCGGGTCCATGTAGTCCAGCGACTCGATCCGACGGCCAAAGGCGTCGTACTTGATCTCCTGCAGCAGGGCGTTGTCCGAGACCCGCCGCACGGCTGTCAGGCGATTTTCTTCGTCGAAGGTGTACGCCTGGCCCGTGGGAGTCAGTCCGTCGCCGGCATTTCGAGCCGTCGGATCGGCGGTCATGTTGCCGTTGTCATCGTGGCTGACAACTGTTCCCCCGACGAGCAGGTACTCGTTGACTTCGTTCGCGGTGCGGATCTGCTGGGTCGTACTGCCGTTCAGCGTGGCCCGGAAGTCCAACCAGTTGCCGCGCCGATCAAGACCGTTTCCCTGGTTCCATTGCTGCTGCGAGGGCATGAGCGGATCGAGCAGCGGGGTCGTAATGGCGGTATTCGCAGTATTCAATGTTCCCCGCTGCATATCCACCAGCCGATTCCGGGCGTCGTGGGCGTACAGTTCGCTGTGGCTGGCAGTCATGTTGTTGCGGGTGTAGGTCCGGTTGCCGGCCGCGTCGTACCCGAAGCTGGTATCGAGCACCTTCGTACTGTTGTCGTAGTGGCGGACGCGTCCAAGGCGGTTATTCACGTCCCAGGTGAAGACGCTCATCGCGTTGCCGGGATAGACAACCGTAGGCAGATTGGCGAGGTTGTAGATCCAGCTCGTGTCGAAGTCTCCGTTTTCGTCGGCCACGTCAATCATCAAACCGCGATAGTCATACGATTCATTCACGATGCGACCAGACGGATAGGTTGGGTATCTGATGGTTCGACCACTGCCATAGCCGATGCTGTACAGAAAACCGGTCGTGTAGCTCGTATTGCCTGAGTCGAACGCCTGGGTCGTACTGCCGGCCCGGCCGAATGGGTCGTAGGTGAAGGTCAGTTGCGCGTTCGTGTTGTTGGCGGTCAGCAAGCGTCCGGACCGGTTCCATGTGAAAGACTCGGATCGGCCGGTGGAATAGGAACGTGAGGTCACCTGATCCAGATCGTTGGGGACGTACGTGGTGGTTACGCCCTTCTGATCGAGTCGGTTGGTCAGATTCCCGGCGTCGTCGAAGGTATAGGTGACCACGCCGGCGTCCGGATACGTGACGGTGTAGATTCGTCCGGCGGTGTTATAGGTGTAGGTCGTGGTGTTGCTGTCGTGGTCGGTCAGGGTGAGCAGATCGCCGGGGCCGTTGTAGGTATAGCCCGTCGTGGTATTGGCGGTGCTGGTCGATGTGCCCTGGTAATCCTCTACCTGCGAGGTCAGCCGGTTGATGACGTCGTAGTTGAAGCGGGTCCGCACACCGAGGTTGTTGACCGTCTCGATGTGGTTTCCTACCTCGTCATAGACGAAGGTCGTGTACTTGTCGGTGCCGGATTCCACCAGTGGGTCGTAGGCGCGGGTCCGGCGGTCGGCTTCGTCGTATTGGAAGGTCCAGGTGTGGCTCAACCCGTCGGTCCGGGTGAAGAGGTTGCCGTTGGCGTCGTAGGTCATGCTCGCGAGGGCTCCGTTGTTGTCGGAGCCGCTGAGCGGCCGGTTGGCCGCATCGTAGGTCAGGCTGACCTGATTGCCGTTGGGCATGTCCATGGTGATGACGTTGTCGGCCCCGTCGTAGGTGATGGCCTTGGTGTAGCTGGTGCTGCCTCCCACCGCTATCTGCTGAGTCAGCCGGTTGGCGCCGTCGTAGACTCGATTGACTTGCTCACCTTCCGGATAGACTACGGCGGTCAGATTCCCCATGGCATCGTACGTGACCGTGGTGACCGCGTCGTCTGGATCATTCTGGCCCTGATTGTCCGCCGTATCGGTCACCTTGCGGACCACTGTGGTCAGCCTATCGAGCTTGTCGTAATAGGCATAGCTGACCTTGCCCCTCGGGTCGGTGACCTTGTGGATCAGCGACTGGCCCGGCGTGCCCCCGCAGGAGCAATTCAGCGAGGTCGTCGCGTACTCGTATTGCGTGGTGAGGGCGAGACTGTCCGGATCCACTGTTTCGGTCAAGACTCGATCCAGGACGTCGTAGGTAAAGGCCACCGAGCGATACGGGCCGCCCGTCCCGGTGCTCAGACCGCGATCGACACGCACCACGTTGCCCACATAGTCGCGAGTGTACACCGTCTCGTAGCCGGCGGCGTCAACGACTCGACTGAGGAAGCCCTGATTGTCGAAGTAGTACCAGGTGCTATGACCATTGGCATCGATCTGGCGTGACAAGTTGTTGTTTCCATCGGTCATCCATTGAGTGAGGAGATTCAATCCGCCGGTGCGATCGTCCTCCTTCCTGGTGGCGACCCGGTTGCGGAGATCGTACGTGAAGCTGGTCTTAATACCCCGCGGATTGATGATCGTCTCCAGGTTGCCGAACTCGTCGTAGGTCCGGGTCTCGGTCAGGCTCAGGTGGGTGCCAGGGCCAGCGCACATTAAACTCCTGTTCCGGTAATCACTTGCATGAGGAACTGGTTGTTCCAGCCCGCGATGCGGCTCTTGCACTTGATGCTATCCTTCGACGCGTGACGCTTCAGGAGGCTGAC
>JAGNEZ010000114.1 GCA_018003015.1 Phycisphaerae bacterium
GATCTACACCCACGTGACCACCGCCCGGATGAAACAGGCCTATGACGACGCCCACCCGCGGGCGTAGTCCGGATCACGGCGGCGAACCCAGACCGTCGCCAACCAGGAAAACACGCGACAGCAGAGCACGAGGCACCCGATCGGGTGCCTCTCTCTTTGGGGGACGGCCCGGCTGCAGGTCCCGAGCAGCGATCCCAGATGACTCTGCCGCGGCGGTCGCCGTCCCCGCCGACCCGCATGCCACACCCGGAAACACCCTCAGGCCACCTCACGCTCGATGGGCGGGCGAGCCGCGGCCGGCTATACTCCCGGTCATGATCTGCCTATACCCATCCCTCCGCGTATTGGGCGTCGTGCTCGCGTGTACCCTGGTCGCGAAAGCGGCCGAGACGAGTCAACCGGCTACGTCCCCGGCGCTGCGGATCGTCGGCGGACCGTACCTGCAGGCTCCTTCGCCAACAAGCATGACCGTCGTCTGGACAACCAACAGACCATGTGTCTCCAAACTCCAGTTCGGTCCGTCCGCGAACGAGATGCCCAACGTCGCAACCAGCGCCCACCACGGCCTGATCGATGCGAACACCACGCTGCACAGAATCACGGTCAGCGGCCTGAGCCCGGGAACGACCCGCCACTACCGCGCGGTCTCCACCGAGATCGTCGAGTTCAACCCCTACAAGGTGAAGTATGGGCCGAGCGTCAGAAGTGAAGGGCAGTTCACGACCCTCGACCCGAAGAAGGAGACGTTCTCGTTTTGTGTCCTCAACGACCGCCACGACAGGGCACCCAAGCTGCGACAGGACCTGGGGGCGGTCAAGTGGGAGGCCGTGGACCTCGTGTTCGCCCTGGGCGACGTCATGAACGACCCGAAGAACGAACCACAGATCTTCCAGAACTTCATCAACCCCTGTGTGGAGTTCTTCGCGGGACGAATACCGCTGGTCTTTGTTCGCGGCAACCACGAAACGCGCGGAGCACTGGCCCGCAACCTCATCGACTACTTCCCCACCGAAAGCGGACGATACTACTACTCCTTCGACCATGGGGGTGTCTATTTCCTGCTGCTGGACGGCGGGGAGGACAAGGGCGATGACTCCACGGAATACAGCGGGCTGGCGGCCTTCGAGGACTACCTCAAGCAGGAAACCAAATGGCTCGACCAGGAACTCAAGAGCCCCGCGTTCCTCAACGCGCGTTTCCGCGTGTGCCTGCTGCACATCCCGCCTGTGGCCGAGGTCAAGGACACCAAGTTCATCCGCGCCCCGTGGTTGCGCGACAACTGGAGCCCCAGGCTCAGCAAAGCGGGAATCGACCTGATCCTCTGCGGCCATACCCACGTCTACGCCGAATTGCCACCCGACGTGAGCCGGGCGTACCCCATCGTAGTGGGCGGAACGGACACGGTCATCCGCGTCGACGTCTCGCCCGAACGACTACAAATGACGACCTTTAAGGACAACGGCGCGGTCCTGTCACGGCCGCCCGAGGTCCGGGTGAAACGGTAGGTCGCCCAGCGGTCCGGCCATCGAGCCCATCGGCACATTTGACCGGTCCCGCGTCCGACGTGGATGAGGCAAGCCGACAGAGGTAACGGCGATTGCACCCTCGCACGCCGAATACCACGCGGCCGCATGCCAGAAGCGAGCGCGACTCAGGAGCAAGTGTTGCATGCTCAACCACCCGTAAAGCTGTGTTTGGAACGTCACACGACTCGGCGCGACGCAACGCCACGGCTGAACGCGAAGTGAGACCATCATGAAGAAAACACCGACGCTGACTCGCGAACAGTGCCGGGCGGTAGACCGATACGCCATCGAGCAACTTGGCATCCCCGGCGTGGTCCTGATGGAGAATGCGGGGCGAAACGCGGCCGATCTGATCGAGCGGTGGCTGCGGCGGGGAGTGTCAGAGTCTTCGCCGTCCAAGTCACGACCCTCGCCGCGAGTAGAACCACGACCCGACCACGTGGCCGTCGTCTGCGGCAAGGGCAACAACGGCGGCGACGGTTTCGTCATCGCCCGGCACCTGATCCATCGCGGCTATCAAGTCGGCGTGGTCTTGTTGGGTGACCCCGGCACCTTGGCCGGCGACGCGGCCGCCAACCATGCGGTTCTGGTTCGGATGGGCGTCAGGATCCGGCCGCTGACGGAATCGTCCCTCGCTCCGGCGGTTCGTACGTGGCGGCAATGCAGCATCGTCGTTGATGCATTACTTGGAACCGGTTTCGCCGGACAGGTCCAGGGACTGCTGGCCAAGGTCATCGAAGCGGTCAACAGCCTAGCCGGTCCCACGATCGTGGCGGTCGACGTGCCGTCCGGCCTCGATGCCGACACCGGCGAGCCGGGCGGCGCTGCGATCCGAGCGAACCACACCGTCACCTTCCTAGCCACCAAGACCGGCTACTTACGGCCGACAGCAAGGCACTATCTTGGCAGGGTCCATGTGGTCGACATCGGCGCCCCGACGCAACTCATCCTGGCTCGACTCGGATCAGAAAAGTAACGCCCCTCGCGGCCATCGAAGGAGACGACAGGTCACAGGCGGGGCCACCCTCGATGCCGAGGTTTCGGCGTGCCGACGTTCTGGCGTGCCGACGTTCCGACGCGCCGACGCTCAGGCGCTTCTACTCCGCCGCTTTGCCTTCCTTCGGAGGAGTCGCCTGGGCGTCGGCTGCGGCCGGCTGACTTTCCGGCTGGCTGGCGGCGGCTGGCTGCGTGCGGGCGGTGAAGGCGGCTCGAGCCCTCTTCTCCACCTCCTTGATGTTCGTCTGCCGTTGCTGGAAGGCCCTGCGCTGATCATCGCGCGGGATACCGTCGAGCTCCTTCTTCAGTCGCTCGAACATGTTGGTGCTGATCTCCTTCTCAAGCCGCTCACGGCGGCCGTCGAGTTCTTTGCGGGCGCGTTTAGCCTTCTCGAGTTCCTCCGGGTCGGTCTTGGGTGCGGCCTCGGCGAGTTCATTGTACTTGGCGTCCAACTCGGCAAAATCCTGCTTGTGAGCATCACGATAAGCGGCCGCCTCCTCCCGCATCCGCCGCAGCGCCGAGTACGCGCTCTGCTGCTGACCTTCGTCGAGACGGTAGTCCTGGATGAAGTGGCGAACGTAATACTGCCAGGCATCCTCGCTCTTCATGATCGGGCGCGGTTGCGAACTGACCCGCGAGCCGAAATCGCCAGGCTGGAACTCGCCCCGGGCCCAACGCTCAAACTGCTTGTCGTACTGCTGAAAAGCCTTGTCGATTCCATCCATGTCTCGATCGTGAAGCTTGCGCTGCTCCTCGTTCAGGATTTCCCGCCACTTGAGATTGCCGTCAATGATCTCCTGGTGCATGGCGGCAAACAGCGGCCCTGCCCGGCGGGCAAAATCCTTGGCCGCCTCCGGCGGCGGCGCCTGGCCGCCGAGCTGGTAATCCCACCACTCCGAAAACAGGATTCGCAGGTCGCGTTCGTTGTTCTGCAGGAAACCCTTGACCCGCTGAGTCATCAGCTTCTGCGTGTACTCCTGCTGCTTCTCGTCCAGGTTGTACTGGCGGGCGATCTGGTTGACTGCGTGCTTCATCAACGCGTCGACCTGCCAGCCCATGGGATTGTTGTCCGCCGCCGAAGACCCGCCCGACGGATTCTGCTGGGCATGCCCGCGTTCGGCGATCAGGGCAACCAGCCCCAGCCCCAGAAACGCGACCGCACTGCAAACACGGCTCGATCGATTCATGAGACACCTGAAGGCGAACAGCCTCACCCCGGTTACGCGCGGGATGTGTCGCTCGATTACGGGACACCCGCCCGAACGGCGACCGTCCGCCCAAACACAGTGCATTATTATACTGACCGGGGCTTGTCAAGTTGCGGATGACACCAACCGCCGGACGAACGCCCGTCACGCCACCGAGACATTTTCCCCGCCACAGCCACCGGTCCGGACGCAGAAAGTCACTGAGACCGCAATCAGCCATTGCCCGGCGAAATAGGGCACCAGGACCAACAGCCCAGAGAAGGCAAAACCGCCCTGGAAACGAGCAACGGCCAGAACACTGTCCGACAGGACAAACAAGGCGGCCCCAACGCAGGCCACGATCGCGCCTGGCTTCTTCAGCACCAGCGCCCGGCCCGCGGCCTGGGCGGCCATCGCCAGTATGAACCCGGTGTACAGAACGACGGGCGCGCGCAGGCCACGCGGAACGTCGCCCCAGAGAAACGACACCAAGGCCGCCCCCAGAATGCTCCAGGCCACGAGCGGCACCCTTCGAGGAGCGACCGGGCAGTCCGAGGTGAAGGCCACGAGATAGCACAGGTGGGCAAGGAGGAAACTCACCAGGCCCGGTAGGAACCAGTCTCCGGGCAGCATCAGGAAGGTGTCCCCTGCCAGGGAGCAAACCAGTCCGGCAACAATACTCCACCTATAAAGACCGGGGCTGGACGGCGAGCCCACTGCGGCGGTGACCACCAGCAGAGCCGTACTCAAGGGCTTGAAAAGGTAGGTCAACCAAGCCATGTCCGGCACGGCATACGGAAGTCCGGCGGCCAGCACGACGGACGTGACCGTAGCCAGCGTGAGGATGAGAAAGCCTGCCCACCGTCGCCTATCTTGTCTCATCGGTTTGGCCACCCACGCGTGCACGGACCCTTGCTCCCCGGCATTGGCTCGTAACGGCCGGATACCGTCTCCTCGGCTACCACCTTTCGGGAGTGTTCCACCCCATGACCCACTCCCCCACACTCGGACGGGCCCCCGCTCGTGGGCACCACCACCGTGGCCCACAGCCCGATCACGGCCTCCTGCCGATACCCTTGCCGTCGATCGGTTTGAAGCCGAGTTTGACCGCCGGCGAGTCGGGCTTGAGCGTGAAGTCACCGGCAGCCGGATTGGTGAACAGCGGGTCGGCAATGACTGAGTGCTCGTCCTGGCCGCGTTTCTTCCAGTCATCGAAACTGCCGCCCGCGAACTCCATCGCCCCGCCGTCCGTCCGCCAGTACAAGTTGTAGTCCAGTTTGTAGTTGTTGTTCTCCCAGCTGCTCCCCAGGAGCGAGCCCTCGCTGTAATACACGATGTTGTGATCGAAGGAGAAGGAGATGTGCGGTTCCGGACGCGAGCGGATGATTTGGGCTACCTTGGCGAATGCAAAGACGTTGTTGCGGATCCTGTTCTCCTTGCCATAGTGCTGGTGGTAGCCGCCGTGCTTGGTGCGGTAGACGATGTTGTTCTCGATGAGGATGTCCGTACTGCCTTCATCGTTATAGATGCCCCAGCCGCCGTAGTAGAAAGCGTCCACATCGTGAATCCGGTTGTAGCGGATCGTTGTACCCGGGGAAACACCAAGTGTGTAGACGCCGCCCATGTCGCTGAGCAGACCCTGGCCGATGTCGTGAATGTGGTTGTATTCGATCGCATTGTGCACCGCCTTGCTCGGACCGTAACCCCACGACCAGCCGACGGATACTCCGGTGTAATAAAGATCGTGGATGTGGTTGTGTGTGACCTTGTTGTCGCCGCTGTTGCCGATCCAGACCCCGACGGCGCTGTGGAAGATCCTCCCGGCTTGACTGATCTCGTTGTTGTCAACCGTCGTGCGGGCGGTATCGTGGCCGATCTTCACCCCACCGGCTCCCAGATCGGTCAATGTGCAATCGACGACTTGGCAATCCTCAGAACCTGCGCCGATCTCGATGGCGTAGGTAGCGACCTGCTCCACGCGGCAATCGGTGATCGAGCAGCGGACCGCACGGGACAGAACGATCGCCCCCGGAAGGCTGTTGGCAGCCTGGACATCGCCTGCTTTGCCCGGCGGCAGCGACCACTCCGTGTGACGGAAGGTCAGACCACGGAACTGAACGTCCGACACCGGCCGGTTCCCATCCGACTGGCCTTCAAGGTGAACGAGGTGCGGCAGGCAGGGGGCCATGATGGTCACGTTCTCCGGCGTTTCGCCCGGCTTGGGCATGTAGTAGAGCGTACCGGCCTTGCGATCGAGGTACCATTGCCCGGGTGTATCCAGGGCTTCGAAGACATTCTCGACGTAATAGCGGGCCATCTGCTTGTGGTCGCCGGCTTCGGTGAGCCGGAAGACGCTCGGGGCGTCGAACTTCACCGTGTGGGCCGGTTCGTCGATCTCGGCAATGGGCAGGTGTGACTCGACCCAGAAGTGCAGAGCGATGATCTCCACGTCCTGGAGGTTGTCCCAGCTCCTGAGTTCGCCCGGCCTGAAAGTGGCTTGCCTCTGACCCACGTTCCATTCCGTATCAGACTTGATGTCCGGCAGACCGGTGAAGGTGTAAAAGCCCTCCTTGGGGAGGCGGGTTCGCGGCCGGCGATGCCCGTTGACGAAAAGCTGGCGGAAAAACCACCGGCCGTCCTTCACCGCGGCGATGTCGGCGGCCCAGAGCTCCTTCCCGTCCTTTTCGACCGGCCTGAAACCGGTGATGACGCGACCACCACCGATCACCGGATGGTCACTCTCGAACGCGGCGTAGGTGACCTGAGCTCCCTTCGAACCGCCGTCCTCGGCAGTCAGCACCAACGGCTCGGCCAGGTCGTAGATGCCGGCGTGGACCCACACGGTGATGGGGGTGTCATTCCATTCGCCTTTCTGTCGGTGGGCGCGAATCGCATCCCGCGCCGCCGGAAGCGACGGAAAAGTATCGCCCGCGGCTGTGACGCCCGGTTTGACGTGCAACACGATCGCGTCTTTCCCGAGCACACTGGCGGAGAAATGCGGGCTCGCCAGAACCAGAATCCACAAGCCCATCCGCCGGGTAATCGCAGTCATTGAGGGACTCCTTTCTCATCAACAGGACATGGGCAGCCACCGCTCATCCTTCCGTAGTCCGGGTGTTCAACGCGCGGCACGAAGTGGCGCCACAGGAAGAACGCGGGCACTCCCGCGGCGAGGATCACCAGCCACACCAGCGTCTCGCCCGGCCTGGCCAGGACAGCCAGCACAGTCATGAAGGCGGTCGACAGAATGAACACGATGGGAACCCAGGGATAGCCCCAACACTTGTACGGGCGGGGCAGGGCCGGGCGGCGAATGCGCAGAATGATCACCGCAGCGGCCGCCAAAGCGAAGAAGATCCACATCGCGAAGACAAAGCCGCCGATCATCCGCTCAAAGGTGCCAACCGCCACGGCGCTGATGGCGGACATGAGACACTGTGCCCACAGTGACACGTCAGGAGTGTGATAGGTTGGGTGAATGTGGCCGAGGAACTTGAAGAAGAGACCGTCACGAGCCTGGGCAAACGTGACCCGGGCACCGGCGATGATGGAAGCGTGAACGGCCCCCAGCGTCGAAATCAAAACCAGCACCGTGACAATGACATCACCCGACCGACCGATGAGCCGCTGAACGGTCAGCGGAGCAACGGCGGCGGTGTGTCGCATTTCCTCCAGTGGAACCATCATCATGTACACGGCGTTCACACCCAGATAGATGACAACGGTCGCAGCCGTGCCGAAAACGAGGATTCGAGGCAGTAGCCGCTGGGGATCGCGGATCTCCCCGGCACAGGAGGCAATGTCGCTCCATCCGTCATAGGTCCAGAGCACGGCCGCCAGCACGGGAGCCAGTGCGGCCAGAACCGACTTCGATGCAGGAGCCGGCCCCAGGTGACCGTAGTGGTCGCCGGCCATCCGCAAGCCCAAGGCGATGATCGCGAGCAGGGCGATTACCTTCAAACCGGTGAAGAAGATGGCGACACCCGCCCCCAACTGCACTTTCACGGTGTTGATCGCCGTAAGAACGACCAGCAGCGTGCAGGTCGTGAAGCGGATGTCCCAGTGAACACCAAGTAGCCGATTGAGATGCTCGGAGAAGACTGTGGCAATGCTGGCGGCCGCCAGTGGCTTGCCCAGAAACACATACGTCCAGCCGAAGATGAAAGCGACGACCTCACCCAGACCCTCGTACATGAAGACGTAGATGCCGCCGGAGCGGGGAAACATCGTACCCAGCTCGGCGTAGGTGAAGGCACCGAACAGGGAGAGGATTCCGCCGACCAGCCACAGTGCCAGGATCAGGGCGGGACTATCCATCTCCGAGGCGATGGAAGCCGGCGTGCGGAAGATACCGCTGCCGATGATGATGCCGACCATGATGGCCGATCCGCCCCAGAACCCAATACTCCGCGGCAGATCGCGCCGCATAGCGGCCCTCCAGACTGGTAGCGAGAGTGACGGCAAACGCGGCTCCCACGAAGAGCCGTGGCCGGGCATTGTACAGCGGCGCTCGCCACCCCGCGCCTCTCCCGGGAAAGCAGGCTTGCGGAATTCCGATCGACGGCGAGCCGTGAGCGACAACGGGGACCCGAGTGCGGCTGGAGAGCACCAGCCGAGGCGCTACCGGCCAGACGCCAACTCCGCCAGCCTCGCCTCGTCGACCTCGACTCCCAGGCCGAAACCACCCGGAACGGCCAGTTCGCCATTCGTCGGCTGAAAGGGCTCCTTGAGTATCGTACCACTGAGGAACTGCGGGCCATTCAGGGCCGCGGGATACTTGAGATCGCATGCCCCATAGAGCAGCAGCGATGCGGCCAGCGAGAGGTCCGGATCGGTCAGGCCGCTGCCCAGAACCATCAGCCCGCACTTCTGGCACAGCTCGATCTGCCGCCAGGCGTCGGTCAAGCCGCCACACCGGGCCGGTTTCATCGCCACCCCGTCGCACATGCCCAGCTTGATGAACTCCTCCAGATCCGACGAGTGCACCGAGCCCTCGTCCAGAATGATGGGCAGAGCACCCTGCTTCTTGAGCTTCTGCAGACCGGTGATCCGGTTCGGGCGAAGCGGCTGCTCCAGAACGGCCACCCCGGCGTCGGCCAATCTCGGGGCCACCTCGAGAGCCGTGACTTCGTCGTAGCCGCCGTTGGCATCCGCCCAGAGAAACCCGTCCGGAGCCAGCTTCTTGACGGCCCGACACAACTCCACATCAAACCCAGGATCCGGGGCCACCTTGACGTTGAAGGTGCGGTAGCCACGCTTGCGACCCTCTTCAATCAGACCGGGAACATCGTCCAGCGTCTTGGGATTGAGCGTCCAGCTTACGGTGATGCGCTTCCGCCCCTTCCGCTTCCAGCGCTGGGCGGCGGTCTGCCTGAGCAGCCGCCCGGTCAGATCGAACAGGGCAAGGTCAATCCCCGCCTTGCAGATCGGCTGGCCGGTGGAGAAAGAGGGAGCAATGATGGCATTCATAGCTGCGTGCACGCCGTCCATGTCGTAGGCATCCCGGCCGATCAGAACCGGCGCCAGATATCGATCTATCGTGGACTGGACGGTCTCGAGCGTCTCGTAGCTCCACTTCGGCGTGGGCACGCTCTGGCCCCAGCCGATGGATCCGTCCTCCGCAGTGATCTTCACCACCACGGTCTGCCGTCCCAGCGGCTCGCCCCGCGGGCCCTCGAAGAACTTGAACCGGCCTGCGGTGGGGTAGACCACGGGGAAGGTCTGAATCCGAGCGATCTTGACGGATAGCATGGCCTCTCCTCGGCTTGTCCGATTCAGGAACATGGCCCCCGCCAGGCCAGCAGACCCACGAAGAAAATCACGGCGTGTCCGGATCATGGGTCACACCCCTGTGATCTCGCGCTTGATCGGGTCATACACCTGCCGACGGCCGGTCTCGCGGGCCAGGGCGGCCAGGATCGTGGCTACCGAATGCTGGTGGCCGTACTCGATGTCCGCGTTCGGCCGCTTGCGAGTGCGAAGGCATTCGAGCCAGTTGCCCATGTGGGACTCCCCCGCCTCAGCCTTCATCTTGCGGGTCTCCGCCTTGCGGCCGGCCTTCCCGCCGGCCGAGGAAACCGTCCAGGCCTCCAGGTCCATGGTCCCCTCGGCACCGTGCAGCGTGAAATGCACGCCGGTCGAGTTCCCAAGACCCATCGCCCAGTCCATCAGAAAACCCTTGCCCAGCGGGTACTCGAGAATGGCGTGGAAGGTGTCGTCATGTTCCCGACCGTCCTCCCAGACATACCGCCCCCCGTGGGCCACGGCACAGGCCGGGTACGTGCTTCCAGTGATCATGTTCACCGAATCGGAGTAGTGAACCATCCATAGGCCGGCCAGACCGTTGGTCCCCAGCCGGTACATCTGCCAACGCCGGAGCAGGCGGGCGTCAAACGGCCGCTTGGGCTGGTTCAAGAGGTATGCATCCCAGTCCACGTCCGCCGGCTTGCAGTCGTCAAAGGCCCGAGCCCAGCGCGGCTGATTGACGTACATGGCGGCCGAGATCCGGTTCAGCATGCCGAGCCCACCCGAGGCCCATTCCTTGGCCGCCGCCTTGAATCGGCCGTCGCTTCGCCGCTGCGTGCCGACCTGGACGACACGCTCGTTCTTGCGGGCGAGGTCAAGGGCTTGGTTGGCACCGGCCAGTTCGATCGACATCGGCTTTTCCACGTACACGTCCTTGCCCGCCGTGAGCGCCTCGATCATGATCGGGGTATGGGCGAAGTCCGGTGTCGCGATGGTCACCGCGTCCACCTCCTTGAGAGCCAGCAGCTCGCCGAAACGGGTGAACTGGCGCGGCTCCTTGCCAAACCACTCCTTGGCCTTGGCGGCCGCCCGCTCCAGGTTCGGCTTCCAGACGTCACACACCGCGGTGATCTCGACGTTGTGCTTGGCGGCCTCGCCCTTGATTTCCTGCATTAGGGCTCCAAAGCCGCGGTCGCCCACGCCGATGCAGCCGATCGAAATCCGGTCGTTCGGGCCGATCCCGCGCCGCTGGGTGGCGGCCAGCAGGGTTCCACGACCGCCGCTCCCGCCGCCGGCGACGCCCGCCAGACCGATCGTCCCGACAACGGCCAAGCCGGCGTCCCGGGTGTGGGTGATGAATGTCCTGCGCGTCAAACGTTGGTCGGACATCGGAGATCCTCCTGCAAAGAGTGAAACCGCAGTCTACCCCGGCCCCACCGGTTTGTGAATACGCCCCCGGCCCACCCCGTGAAAAAGGGTCCGTGACACGTTAGGCGGCCTCGCCGTAGGCCGGGCGGGTGTTCCAGTATTGCGTCCAGCGGCCATCCTGGGAAAGCCACATGGCCCGCAGCGACAGGATGGACTCCACCCCGCTCAGGCTCC
>JAGNEZ010000115.1 GCA_018003015.1 Phycisphaerae bacterium
TGCGTAGTTCGTCGTTCCACTTCCGTCCATCGGGAAACGCCTGCCCGAGGTACCGCCGATAGATCGCCTCCGCCTCGGCATAGCGACCGGCAAACAGGAGGGCGTGCGCATAGTTCATCCGAGCCGGCGACGCGCCTTCCGCGACGAGCAAGGTCACGGCCTCCTGCCCGCATTGCAGGGAATCGATCCCCGCCAGAAGCTGGAACCAAGTCTGCTGGCCGAGAAGCTGGCCCAGCATCGTGCTCAACTCCGGCGACGACGGCAGCACTTTCATCGATGCCCTACACACCTGCACCGCTTCTGCAGCCAACCGCGCCCTCTCAGCCCCTTCGCTCGCTCCGGCCTGATCGCTCAGCGCAACCGCCAGATTGTTCTGCGTCGCTGCCCAGTCTTGCGGCAACGCCTCCCGCGTTCTCACCTCCAACGCCAGTCGGTACGCTTTCACCGCCTCGCCCAGCAACCGCGCTCGCTCCGCTCCTTCGCTCGCTCCGGCCTGAGCCCTCAGCGCAATCGCCAGATTGTTCTGCGTCATCGCCCAGTCCTGCGGCAACGCCTCCCGCGTATAAACCTCCAACGCCAGTCGGTAGGCTTTCACCGCCTCGCTCAGCAACCGCGCTCGCTCCGCTCCTTCGCTCGCTCCGGCCTGATCGCTCAGCGCAACCGCCAGATTGTTCTGCGTCATCGCCCAACCCTGCGGCAACGCCTCCCGCGTATAAACCTCCAACGCCAGTCGGTACGCTTTCACCGCCTCGCTCAGCAACCGCGCTCGCTCCGCTCCTTCGCTCGCTCCGGCCTGAGCCCTCAGCGCATTCGCCAGATTGTTCTGCGTCATCGCCCAATCCTGCGGCAACGCCTCCCGCGTTCTCACCTCCAACGCCAGTCGGTACGCTTTCACCGCCTCGCCCAGCAACCGCGCTCGCTCCGCTCCTTCGCTCGCTCCGGCCTGAGCCCTCAGCGCAATCGCCAGATTGTTCTGCGTTGTCGCCCAACCCTGCGGCAACGCCTCCCGCGTTCTCACCTCCAACGCCAGTCGATAGGCTTTCACCGCCTCTTGCCGATGTCGCGCGATCTCGGCGCCCGTAGATACATCCGCCAGCTCTTGCTCGGCATTGCCTAGCAGAATCTGGAATCCCGCCCAACGCGTAGGCTCAGTCGCTCGGGTGAACACCTGAGTGACCTGCCGATAGAGTTCTGCAGCCTTAGCAAACTGACGCCCGGCCATGTACGCACGCCCCTGCTGAGTACGAGCTTGGTAGAGTCCATCCCGAGCCTCGGCAGCCTGTGTGTTTGCCAACTCGGCGAGCTTTTCCGCAGCCCGAAGCTTATCTTCATAAGCAGCAGCGGACTGGCCCGCACTTTCGGCCGACGCGGCAAACCGCTTCTCCGCAAATTCGACCCGTGCGCGATCCAGATAGTCCGCTCGCGGGTCGGCTTTGATGGCGGCCACAAACAAATCGAGCCCCCGTCGCAACGTCTCGGGCGCCATCTTCTCCCGTTCCGCCACATACGCGATAGCCCGGGTCCACAATTCGTCGTCGGTCAGCTTCAGCTTCGCCAATTGGGCCTGCTGCTCCGTGAAGGCCTGGGCCACGGCGTCGATGTACCGACGCTGCCGATCTAGCTCAGACTCCACCTTGCCCAGGCGGACCACAATATCCTCCGCCCTGACCGACGACTGCCACTGCCACACACCAAGCACCACAGCCACCACCAGTCCCACCGCGATCCCCCAGCCAATCCACTTGCGTGAGCGCCGTAGCTCCTTGCCGAGTTGCTCCACCCGGGTCTGGAGCGCATGCACGCGCAACGCGAGTTCGTCGCGGTTGCCAACCGGCGTGAAGAGATAGTCTCCGGCCTGCAGACGCCGACGATGCTCCGCCTGCAGCGCGCGCAGCTCCTCGGGCTCCAGAGCGTGCTCGTCGTACGGGAAATCCGCGCCGCAGACGAAGACAAAGACCTGCTTCTTCAGCTCCCGGGCGATCTCGTACTCGAGCTGCGTGTAGCTGTGACGCGGCTCGCCCTCAGTCCGCTCCGTCGGCTCGGCACCGTAGCACTCGCCGGCGATGTGGACGACCGCCGAGCACTGCGCAATCCGGGTGCGCAACATCTCCCGCACCGTGCTCGCCGCCGGCGGAAAATTGGTCTGCTCCACCGGCACGCAGCCAAGCGTAAGCAACGCCTCCTTGGCGATCTGCCGGCAGGTGCGCAGATCGGCACTGGTGGCGCTGATGAAGACTTCGGGACGCGGGGTGCTCATAGAGATGGGAATGCTGGTTTCGGGAAATGGCGTCGGGCGTAGGCGCGGCCTCAGCAAGCTGAGGCCCTACTAGGAAGGTCGTGGCCGGTAGGGTTCATCGCAGTTGCCGGACCATCCCTCGCCCCTCGCAACGCGGGCACCGTCCGTGGCGGTGGGTGGGAATGACGTCACGGCGGCAGAGCGGGCAGTAGGAATTGGCTTCGAGCTGCGAAGATCCGATGAAGTACTCGCTACCGGCCTCCGGCTGAGGGTCGGTGCCCGAGCCGTGGCAATACGGGCAGCCCCCAGCGACGGTCTCCGGCTCGTAACCGGGCGCCATGAGATCGGCATTGGGGTCGAACGGACGGGCCGACGGAGCCCCCGTAGCCCACGACAGGCCGCTCAACTGGGCACCAAGCGCTCTCGCCTGAGCGACGAACGCCGACCAACGCGGATGCGAGTCCGGTGGAATCGCAAACACCAGCGGCTCGTCCAAGCCCGGTGAACGCACCACCAGTTTCTCCCCCGGCTGCCAGACCCACCCGCTGCCCGGGGTGATGCTAAGCACAAACCCTGGAAACACATTGGCCCCGGACAATACGATGCGCTGCTCGCCTTGTGCCTCGTTGACGCAGGTCGCAGAGACGTCGCGCAACGGCTGCCGAAACTGGCCCGCGAAGACAATATACTCGCCCTGCGGCCCGGCGATGATCGCAAAGCCGCCGGCCAGCGCCTGCGAAAAGCCACTCGTCACCAGTGCAAGGCACAGAATGGCGGCGGCGCCCCACCTACTCCAACGACCGCTGCGATAGAAACCGGCAGCGGATGCGAATGCGTTTTTCGTGTGGTTCATAAAGGTTTTCTCGGGGCTGTGATGATCAAGGGGCGGCACTCGCAACGGCTCAGGCGTGAGGCCCCCGGGTCCTGGCTTCCATGATTGCGCGCATCCATTCGCCCCGACCGAAGACGACAAAACGTTCCTCACGGCCATCGTGCAGACCGACCGTCAGCCCGTTGGGGACGAGTCCCAGAGTGTTGCGGGGCTTGACGGCAGTAATGGACTCCAGCGGATAGGACTCCTGATGCGTCTGAATATTGAAGGCGTGCGAGCGAAAGATCAGTTGACGGTCCGTGAGCTGCAATTTGCCACCGACCGCCTCGATCCCCTTAAAATGATTGGCCATGCCCTCCTTGAGGAGACGCTCTCCCGCCTGAATCTCCACCGCGGCCGCAGTGGATCGCGACACGGGCGGAGGCGGAGGCAAATGCGACGGTCCCGGGCTAGGCGGTAGAGGGGCAGCCGCGGCAATCTGAAGTTGGGTACCGCAGTGCGCGCAGAAGCGCGCGGCTGAATCTGCGGCAAGCTGACCACATTTATGGCAGTACATGGTGAGTGATTTGGGAAAACAAAAAGCTGGCCAGAATCATGGCTTGATGACGTCGCGCAGCTCCTCAGCGACAGTCCGATCCTTTGCGATCTCCGACTTTGGCAGGTACGCATAGGGGACGAGCAGCGGATGGCGCCGGCGCTCGTCATTTCGTTCGGCGGAGTAGGACCATCCACCGAGCAGGCGCTCGGCGAGCCAGCGATTGTGCTCCATCTCCTCAAGCACGTGTACCTGCTTCGCCGAAAACTCGGGCAAGGGGCCGGTCGCCTCGGGGTCCAAGCCGAGGGCCTGAAGCTTGAATTTCAGGCCGATGGCCCGCTCCCTGTTCGATTGCCGAAACGACTCTTTAAGATCAGCCCATGGCACCTTTTTCTCGGCAAACCGGGAATTATACCGCTCATGGATCGCTCTCGCCAAACGCTCCGTTTCATCCGAGTCGAAGCGCTTTGGGGCCAGAATCTTCTCGGCCTGCCCGAATGGATGCAGCCTCACGCCGTCGGCATCGGAGGCCTGCTCGGAGGCTTGCTTAAGCACCTTGGCCAAGGCCTCAGACGAGGGCACCCAGGTGTGAATCGCGTCGGCATCCGCCCGGCGCAGGGACTGGCGAAGCCGCAACGCGGCGTCCACATTACTCCGCTCGTCGTCGAGACAGAGAACGATCACCCGGCGGACATCCGCCCGAGCCCGGCATCGCAATGCATCGATGAACAACTCACACACTAGGCCATGTGGAAGAGGCAAGAACTCAGCAACGGCGACATACTCGACGCCAGGGCCGGCACCATCGACATCTCCCCGCGCATAATCCAATGGCCTAACTTTCGGATCGAAAGAATCCCACCGGCTCCGATCCGCAGACCAGCCCGCAAGCGAAATGGTACCAGGCGCCGGACAGAAACGGGGAAACCGTGCCAGAAAAGCGTCCGTGCGCTCTTTGATTTGGTCATCGCAAATCAAGAACTCCAACCGATGCCCTCCCTCAAAATGGCCGTGGGCCGCAAACTCCCGGGCAATGGCCTGTCCCTGCTCGCCGAACCCCACAAGCACGACCTGCAGGCACTGACTGGGGGCGGGCCGCGAGTGCTTGTACACCTGCATCAATAACTGCTGCGCCGTCCGTCGAGTACGGCTGAAAACGCCCGCCGATTCGGCACCTCCTCGAACCAAGGCCGCCGCCAGACTCTCCGCCTGCTGGGTGTCTCCGATATGCACATGGCAGCGGACGCCATCGGGCTTGATTGACCTCAGCGCCAAAGCAATTTCGAGGTTTTCGACATCGTTGTCAGTCACGGCAAACACCTGAGACGCACGATGGGCCTTCGCTTGCCGCAACACGTGTGGCGAGCAAGGAGCCCCCTCAACGACAATGACGCCCAAGGCCTTCAATTCCTCACTCGCATGCGAAGCATCCCCACTCTCGTGCCCGGAGTCGATCACGACGACGCGCCGCCCACTAGCGCACAATTGGCGAGCCAGCGGCACGCCAAGCCACGGTCCAAACCCGCAAACAACCACATGGGACTGCGCAAAAGAGAGCCGGAGGAAATCGTATAGGCGAAACCAGAAGCCCAATCCTACCAGGCCCAGCGAAAACGCCGCGGCGATCGCGCCAACCTTCATCGGCCAGTTTGCGAGTTCTTTTCCCGGCTCAACGTCGAAGACCAAAACGCGCCCGGCATTGTATGCCATCTCGGTGACAGCGGACAAACCTGCCCCCGCGGCTTCATGCGCCGCAGCCGAAGGCGGAGCATCCCGGTGCCCGTCGCATACCTGCCAGACGACCCCGGCAAGAACCATGGAGACAGCGCAAGCAGTGGAAAAAAGAATGAAGCAAGGCACCACCTTGCGAAACCAACGTGGACCGTGTCCAAAACCAGAGGAAGAGCCTGAGTTCATTTCAGTAGAGCTATTGATCGATATCCGCACGCCCCGCGGCCAGTTCGGAGCAGAGCTGCCGGCGCGCGATCAGGCACAAGGCCCGCTCGCGAGTGAGATTCATGCGGGCAAACGCCAACGCCGACTGATACATGGTCGGGGTAGCGTGCCCATCGTTGTCACCGAGTGCCTCCAGCACGCGCACATCGGCGTCGCGAAACTTCAGCCAGAGACGTTGTGCTTCGCGTAGAGACACCTGAGCCGAAACGGGCAGATCCGCCAACAAAGCCCGATAGGCTTGGTTCAGCTCCCGATCCCACTTGGCTTCAAACTCAGCATAGATCGCGGCGGTCGCAGTGCTTGGGCCAAGCCCTTCGGTGGCCTGCTCAAGCTGACGGTCGAGAGGATGGCAAGGCTCGGACTGCACGAGCGCAGTGTCTGGCCGAGAATCGTTACCATGGCCAAGTGCCCCCCCTGCCGAATTAGCATGTAGGCAAAGCGACAGAATCATCAGCGTAACACTCGGGAACCAATTTCCAACTGGTCCACGAATGCCAAGTACCCGGCAAGCTGAGGCGAACATGGCAAGGGGGACCATGGCGAATTCAGTTAAGCGAATTGCCGCAGCCCGGGCAAAAGCGGGCAGCGGGCGGCAAGGCCTGGCCGCACGCCGGACAAAAACGAGCCGCCGACTGCGCACCTGCGAGGAATGGAGGAGCGGCCCGTCTGGCGTAGCTTTCCATGCTCTCACCGATCAGATCAAGTGCCTCATCGTCGAGTTTTGCCTGGGTAATCAGCCCCCATATCTGTGTCACGGCAATCGGCCAGAACACCAGAAACGAAATCGCCGACGGAATCGCCTGTTGGCCGAATATCCCAACGCCTGCATTGGCCAAAACCGAACCCGGCTGCGGGCTAAGTTCGATTTTCAAGGCTGTGCGTAAACCGCAGACGGAACGAAACAAATTTCCCTTCGTCAGGCTGATATCCCAATCGCCGGCGATCCGCTGCTGGCTGCTTACCTCGTATCCCTTGCTGGTAAAATGCCGGGCGACATCATCGACAACAGGCGCAAGGTCGGGAAGGTCATGAAAGAATGTGCGGGTGGAACGAAACGTGCCCATAATAGAAAATCGCTAAGCTGTTGTTGTTAAATCAGACTCTGACGCGTCCGGTGCAACTGGACCGCATGAAGCACGGCCATCTCCACAAGCGCCTCAGTAGCAAGGTCGCGCAATGCATCGGGCAAACGGCCATCCAAATCGCGCAGCAACTGGAGCGTACGCTGGCTCTGTGCCGCCAGCTCCTCGTCGGTCACCACACCATCGGCCATGATGGCCTGAAATGAGGGATTACGCACCACATATTCGTCGAGGCGCAACGCGCCTGTTTCGGGGTCAAACCAAGGTGTTGTCATAGGTAAAAGGAATCAAAGTTGGGCGTTTTAAGGGGTGCCGGGAGGAAGCGAGGAGCCACACTTCATACAGAATCGCCATTGAGGAAGGACCGCCGCCTTGCACTGCGGACAGGTAACCGATGCGGTCAGCGGCGCTCCATTGGCGGCCTGCATCAAACGACTGAACTGCTCCGCCTGACACCAACGGTGAATCTCACGAGCACGCACAGCAGGGAACGGATGACTGCTATCCATGATAGCCAAATTCTGTAACATCTTATCCCAAGAGGAATTCTTTATGAGCTCGTCGTGAGCATCCGCTTGAGCGAGATATAGATCGAGATCTATATCTTTGGTGAGTGTCCTTGGGCCACCGGAAAGACGAATCATGGTCTCCATAACGGGCTTGCATCCACCCAATACCACCGCAGCGGCCCGGTCGGCCGAAAATTCGCTCCTGCGCGACCAGTAGTTTAGCCCAAGCGCAATCGGTTTCGACAAAACCTGAAGCACTCCGAGCGAACTCCCACCCGCAGCTAACAACCACGCCATCGTGTGGTATAGCATGTGCCGGCAAACGATATGCCCACACTCATGAGCAATGACGGCGCGCACCTCCTCCGGCTCCAGATACTCCAGCAGCCCGGACGTCACCGAAATCGCGGTTCGGGTATCGCCAATCGCGTAGGCATTGGGCGCCGGATTCATCTCCAAATAGAACTCGGGCTCAGCAATGCCCAGCTCTGCGCAAATCGGAGGAAGTATCCCATAAATCTCCGGCAGTTGTTTCGGCCCGAGCCGGATCTTTTGCGCCATATTCACCCCATGAATCAATTGCTCCAGACTAGCGCGCATCACCGTCTTCACGGCCGGAGCAAAGCCGGGGATCGCTTCGAGCTGTTCACGAGCAGCCCGATCCTCGGGATGGATAAAATCTTCAGCGGAGAATCGCATAAGGGTAGAAAGAGAAGCTGGCTCAGCTGTGCTGGTTATAAAAAAGCAGGGAGTGGAGAATCGAATCTATTCCGTGAAACGTAAGTAAAACGAAGCTATTATAAGCGCATCTATTGCAGGCCATAAGAACACGTTCTGCCCCCCCCCCAGAGTGGGAATGTAATCTGAGCAGAACGTCTTCCAGTGTATCAGGTCCCCGCACCCACTTAAACCGCGGAAAAAATGACATCGCCGGCTCAATAGTCAGCTAAGCAGACTGCCGGATTGCCGACCATTAAGTCAGCAACCTCATGATCTCCGAGGGCGCCCGCTGGGCCGCGAACGGTTAACATGAAGGTATGCAACCACCATCCAACAGGCGTCCCCTCGCGCACAGCTTGGGAACGCTCGCTTGCATACTTTTAGCAATCTTCGCGTATCTGATTTTGCGAGGATACCAAGGGGCACAATCACGCCAAGGGCGCGACCATGCACGATTACCTGATATCGTGATCGCAGATCTAGATCTACGGTTGTTACACGTCCAAGATGGCTCGTTTCAGATGGGGAGCCTCGATAAAAAAGCATCCAAGGCTGAGCAGCCATTAACCACAGTGCATCTGAGCAAGTTTTACCTCGGCGCGACAGAGGTGACACGAATCCAGTACAACAAGATCATGGGATTACAGCCGCCCTCTCCTCAAAATGGCCAGTTACCTATCGTCGACATCACCTGGGACGAGGCCGTGCAATTCTGTCAGCGGCTGACCAAACGAGCACGAGACAGTGGCCAAATTTTGGCGAACCAACACTACACACTCCCAACCGAAGCCCAATGGGAATACGCGTGCCGCGCCGGGAGTACAGGGAACTACGCAGGAGCGCTCGGTGAGCTAGGCTGGTATGGACGCAATAGCGGAGGGATTCTCCACCCTGTTGCCACGAAAAAGCCCAATAACTGGGGCTTCTACGATATGCATGGCAATGCTTGGGAATGGTGCCTCGACGGGATGAGCAGCTATCCGGGCGGAATGGTCGATAACCCGCAAGGGCCGTCGCAGGGCGAGTATCATGTAACACGTGGTGGCGGATGGGATGCCGAGTCCCTGCACTGCCGCGCCTCAGCACGGAATTTCAACTGGCACTACAGCAAGTTCCGTAGCTTGGGTTTTCGCGTCGCGCTCGTACAAGGCCATGACGAAACACACTCATAAAACCGATAATAATGCCGCAGAATCCCTTATCGAGCTTCGATCAAGCCCCATGCATCCAGATCCACTTTTCGGAGCCGTTTTGTTGCCTTTCCATGTTTGCCCGCCTTGCCCTCCAAGTTCTGGTGTCGGAGGCGAGCACGGCCGTCGCGTCCTAGGGTAGTGGCATCCCGGATGGAATCCGAGCTGACACGGAGGTACGCGGCGGCTTCATCGATAGACAGGATTCCAGGCCACCGCTCAGGCGTTGGCCACCGAGACCACAACATGTCTTCAATCATCTGAGCCTTCGCGGACTTTTTCCGGACTCCGGGAATAGGCTTCGGAGCTACGATCGCGGCCGGACTCATCAACGCCCGCTCAATGGGCGAGAGAGTCGCTGCGACCATAGTAGAAATTGTGCCGGAAGTGTTCAGCTTGCATTCCGGTTTGCGTTGAAGAATGTTGCTGTCAAAATTGTGCTGAAATCGGAAAATGATTTCGCTATTTACTTATGAACAATAGCATAAAGAAGCTATTGATTAGTATAAAACACCTCGAAGATGAAAAATCAAAACGCATGCGGGCGTAACGTGCACCGCCTTCGGTTCGGCTTGGGAATCGGGCAGGACGAACTCGGGAAGCGAGTCGGTCTTGGACGCGATGCCATTGCCAAGATCGAAGGCTGTAGCCGGTGCGTGACAGACATTGAATTGCTGAGTCTGGCGGAGGCCTTGGGATGCAGTCTGGACACTCTGCTCGGCCCCGTTGCACCTCCTGAGAAACATCACGGCGCACGGAGATCAGAAGTCTGGTCCAAGGATGCAATGCCTTCGATAAAGCTCATCTTTTCAAGCGGTGATCCAGAATCGGTACCGGAGGCGATTCTCGCAGACCTACTCAACTCACGAGTCTGGGGCAAAGGCTCTTCCCGCCGTCCCTGGAGCCATGCACTCAAAGAGATTGGGGCAAGACCGGCTCACATTGGTGCCCTTCGGATTCTGACCCTCCCGGATGGCGAAGGGAACATTCCTCTGGTCGTCCTCGGAGCGGAGCGTTTGTCGGCGGAGATCCATGGGGATGGCGAGGTACATGTGGGGGTGGACGGAGTCGACCTCTCTCAGGATCTCGCTGGCACGTGGCAACTGACTGGCGGCAGCCAAGTTTATCGAGGAATACGCCATGCCCTCCAGGTGATTCGAATGGTGTGACACTCCTGTTCTAGAATTGACCCAGCGCGTGCAGAGTGAAGCTGGGCCGCTTGACAGTGTCGGACAAATGTCCGACACT
>JAGNEZ010000116.1 GCA_018003015.1 Phycisphaerae bacterium
CCCGTGCGAATTGCCATTCCGCAATCGCGGCCGCGGGTAGTATCAGGAGAAGCAGAGGGGCGGTCAAGTTGGGTTGCGAGCGAGGAGCGCGAGTGCGGATCGAGGGGGCCTGGGGTGGGTCGAACGGCTTGCAGTTGACCTGCAAACCCCGGTGGACAGGTCCCGGGAGGGCCGAGGCGCGACGCTTGCCGGGCCGGTCCTGCCGGCCCTGCCCTGCCCGGAGCCGCTCGCGCAATGGCCCGGCAGGGCCGGCCGTGCGAGCGGCGTGACCGGCCCGGACGGGGCCTGGCCAGGCGGCGCGGTCCCTGCGGGCCCGCCCACGTCAGGTCGAGGTTTCAAGCGCAGTGATGACCCAAGCGGGCCGCGTGCAGGGACCGTGACGACAGGGGTTTGTCAGGTCCAACTGCTGGTTGGACATCGCAGTCCTACCACTGTCCCAAGGGTGCTGCCGGCAAATTTCCCCGACCGTCCGGAATAGCGGCAACGCCAATCAATCGACTTCTTTGAAGAAGCGCAGACTGCACGGGTCAATGAGGGAGTCACGAAAGGAAGCCCTGGCCACCGCACGTTGGGCACTTACCTGAGCCGCCGCACCGCGTGCACTTCTGGCTTGTACCAGCAAGCGACGCCGCTGTCGCATCGACAATATTTGACTCGAAACCACTGCCGTGGCAGGCGGAGCATTTGCCATCGTTCCGCCCGAGCGGAGCGGGACCGTTGCAATCAGGACAGGCGTGCGGACCCGACTTCTCCGGAACGGTCTGTGAAGGCACGGCAACACGAGCCGGCTCAAGCCGCTGGATAGGCCTAGGATCGGGGCCGTGAGATGATTTCGCTGCCATGAACTGGTTCGCCAACATCACAGCAGGCCAGCTGAAAACGAAGCGCATAATCGCGAATGGGAGGACCAAGGCCCAGCCGAAGCCAATCCCGTTAATCGCCTGAACGATACGTCGGAGAGGACTTTCAAAGACAAGCGTCAAGGCCGGACCAATGACGGCGCCGCCGATGAATGCGTTGTACCAGGCCATGTGGGAACCACCCGAGAACTGCATGAAGACGATGCCCGCAACTCCTCCCCAAATGGCGCTGAACAGAAGGGCCCACCCCATCAGTTTCGCGTCGTGAATCGCAGCGTCGGCCAGTTTCATCTATTTCTCCAACATGAGACGGAAGCAACATGTAATCCACAACATCACTCGTGTCAACACACGTTCGTTCGATGCCAGCCCTGGCCGGAAGTCGTGGACCGTCGGTGGAGCAGGTGCAGGCGCGGCGCGGCGGGGCCGCCATCGGGCCACCGGATCGCAAATTCGCGGGTATGCGGGGGCAATGACGGTCGTCTTCTTGGCGCTGGTCGCAGCGCTGGTGTCTTGAGAGGGACGGCGTTGTGGGGGGTGGGCGGCTACACCCACCCCCCACGAGAGCGGGGCCGGCGCGGGCCCCGCAAGGAGCCGTCCCCATGATGGTACGAGCCAATGTCCGGGTGATCCAAGCACATTTCAGGAAGCGCCAGCGTGCGCTGCAGTCGCAGGGCATCACGGACCCCCGTGCGGCGCGGGGGAAGCGGTACTCGCTGGCGCGGGTCTGGCGGACGGCCATCCTGTCGCTGTGCCTGCTGTCGCAGAGCGCGAGGCGGGCGGTGGCGGTGGGCCGGGACCTGTCGGGCCGGGTGGTCTGCCGGATCGGGCGGACGGCGCTGTCGGACCTGGTGTCGCGGCTGGACCCCGGTCAGGTGCGGCGCAAGCTGCACGCCCAGGTGCACGAGGAGTTTCACCGCAAGTCGCTGCGGCCCTCTGGCCTGCCGGTGGGCGTCGTCGCCATCGACGGCAAGACCGTCTGGACGGGCGACGAGAAGGTCAACGACTACTGCCAGCGGAGCCACAAGGAGAACGGGACGCCCTACTGGCACTTCCGGGTGGTCCGGGCCGTGCTGGTCAGCGCGGCGGCGCCGGTCTGCATCGACCAGATGCCCATCCCGGCCGACACCAACGACATGGGCGTGCTGCCGGCCTTCCTGGACGGCTTGAAGCGCGAGTACGACAAGGGCCGGCTCTTCGAGATCCTGACCATGGACGCGGGCTTCTGCTCGCAGGCCAACGCCAGACTCGTCCACGACGCCCACTTCGCCTACGTCTTCGGCCTCAAGGGCAACCAGCCCGACCTGCACGACGAGGCCCGGCGCATGCTGGTGCCGCTGGCAGACAGCACGCCCCCGATGGCCGCGTCCGACTGGGAGCGCGAGCGCGGCAAACGCGTACAGCGCCGCTTCTGGCGCACCACAGACCTCGCCGGCTGGCTCGACTGGACCCACCTGCGACAGGTCTGGATCGTCCGCCGCGTCGAGCAGCGCGACGGCGAGCCCGAGCGCGTCGTGGACGAGCGGCTCTTCGTCACCAACCTGCCCGCCGCCCGACTGGTCCCCCGGCAGTGCCTCGACCTCGTCCGCCGCCACTGGCGCGTCGAGAACGACTGCTACGGCACGCTGGACATCCAGTGGAAGGAGGACGCAGGGCACTGGACCCGCAAGGGCAACGGCCTCCTCGTCTGCAGCCTCATGCGCGTCCTCGCCTACAACGTCCTGTGGCTTCTGCGGGCCGTCTACTTCCGCGCGGACCGCAATCGCGGATTGCCCTGGCAGCAACTGCGGGACATCGTCCGAGATACCCTGGTGCTCGCCAGCGCCAGGATGGGAGCCATGGCCCGCGCCGGGGCCTGACCAGGCCGCCCACTCCCCACAACGCCATCCACCACCGCTGCCGACTCAGGCCCGGATTGGGGAGGGGGAAAGACTCGCGAGAAATGGCCTCAACGTGGCCGCGACGACTCGTCACCGTCCATCGCTATGTCGCTCGACGACTTCCGGCCAGGGCTGCGTTCGATGCATCCCGTACAAAGAATACGGGTTATCTCCCGCCTGAGACGAAGGCAAGGGGCGCAACAATACCTCCGCCAGACGATTGGCTTGCACAAAGAGTCACCATCGACGCGGGCGGCATGTGGGCAACGACATCCAGCTTCGAACGATGAACTCCTTGGGTTACCTTGCCGATCGCAATACTTCATGCGTGTGACGCAGGCCGATAAGCCCTGTGGTTCCACCGACGACGTTATCCCCAAGGTTTCGCGCAGGCGTGTGGGCCCATAGCCCCCCACTCATCGCGAAACTTCAACGAAGTTGCCGTCGAGCTTTGGGGCCCGCTGACTCTGCCCATCGCAGGAGCGTTCTCGCGATGTCCAACGGCTTTGCAGTTGACCTGCAAAGTCCGGTGGCCGGCCCCGGGGAAGGCCGAGGCGCGACCCTTGCGCATGCAAGGGGCGTGACCGGCCTGGACCGGGGACGGACAGGAGGCGCGGTCCCTGCTGGCCCGCCCACATCAAACCGCGGGCCAGGCACGGCGCAGATCCAAGCGGGCCAAATGCAGGGACCGTGACGACAGGGCTTTGTCAGGTCCAACTGCTGGTTGGGCCGCGGCCTGGATAGACCGGAAACATGGACATTCCCACTCCACGGTCCTATCTGGGTGAGACGCGCCCGCCACCGTCCTCGCGCCGAAATTGGCCGTTGACGACTGCCCCGGTGGGGGGTAACATCACACATCTTGGTGACCGTCTTCACTGTCCATGCGCGCGACAATGCGGACGGGTATCGACCAGGGTTGTGGCAAGGCACGTCGCACCAGGAGGAGAGCATGCACCATACTGCTAGGAACCTTGTTCGTATCCTGCTCGTGCCGTATCTCTTCATGTTCGTGTTCACGGTGCCCAGCATCCGCGCCAGCGCATCGATCTTGCCGATGTCACAGCCTGACGATTCTCCAGGCAGGAACCGGGACATGGGAATCCGAATCCAAGACATCGAGAAACTGGTAGGCGCCAGCGCCGCTGATGATCTCCTCGTCCGGTTCAACTACTCCGGCGCGGCTCGCCATGTATTCCGGGATTCGGGCCTTATCGACCTTTCAGACCTTGGGTGCAGTTGCGAGGAGGTTGTGTCCGGGGCAGACTGCGTCCTTCAGCAGTTCGCGCGGTTGCTGGGCGTTGAAGTCCCCAGAACCGACCTTGCTCCAGGTATTCATATTCCGCTTCACGGGGACGTTAGCGCAATCAAATTCGTGCAACGACTTGCAGGATTGGAGGTCGAAGGCAGTGCCATCGTACTCCGCATTGATCCGAAGGCTTGTCGCCTCCTCTCAATATCTTCAACCTTCCTGACCGGTCTTCGAGTGGTAGAAAACACTTCGGAAATCTTTCCTGCGTTCTCGGCGGAAGTCACGGACCTGATCTCCGAGAGGCTTTCCGCACCTGCGCAATTAATCAGCGACGAGGGTCCCGCATATCACGTTGAGAAGTGGACGAAGAGCCTCGAAGCGGTTCCGGTGCTACGTTACCTCGTGCAGACTCCGGATGGCGTACACCTTGTTCGCGTGGATGCAGGGACACAGAAGGTCGTCGACGTGGAGGCTCGGACGTGGCCATACGCCAGCAAGGAAGTGTCCACCAACGTGGCCGCGCGCGACCACGCGAATACCCCTGGCTGTGGAGGGGGTTGTTCGACTGGCTATACTTGCGTCAATAGCAGTTGTGTAAAACTCTGTACAACCGACGCGGAATGCCATTCGGCGCCCTTCGATACAGACTGGAAGTGCAACACCGCAACCCCTTTCTATCATTTCTGCACTGATCCTTTCTATTCGGCGGGCACCGACACCGTCGTTGCCTACTCGACCGCCTATGGATGGGTGGACCCGGGGTACCAGTACTTTCATCTCGTTTCACAACCGAAGACTGTGCTGGACAGCCTCGACACGTGGCTTCATGACTACCTTGGGATCTGTAGTTGGTCGAACGATTGCGCCAACCCGAAGCCATTACGCGTTCGCAACCTCATCGACTACGATGACCAGACCCCTGCTTCTGGAAGTTTCGATTCACAGAACAACTACATGAACATCTTCAGTGCGTCGGATACGCCGCTGAGCCCCACGGACTACTCGGGCTGGTCCAATAAGTACCAGTTTTACGGGCACGAATTCGGTCACGGAGTCTACTACGATGTCCCGAATTCACACTACCCAGACGAGTGCGCCTCCGAGATCCAGGCCCAGATTCATGGTGCCCTCTTTGCCGCTGCGAATTTCTCCCAGACCTGGGGAACCTACAACCAGAGTGCCTACCTCGACGAAGTTCATGGACTCGTGGCTGGGAGCGGGTGGGTGCCCTACCTGCCCTACGCGCAACGGTTCGCGTTCGACAGCGCCAAATGCATCGACTCGATGGGCGACACTTCGGATTTCACGGGCGTGATCTGTAGTCAGGACTCCGATTGCGGTCCTTGGGAGTATTGTAAGTTCAATACTCAGGCGGCCCGAAACGAATGCAATACAGACGGCAATTACAACAATAACAGGCCGATTTGGCAACGCTTCGCGCGCGTGTGGGCCGAAGGATCGGCCACATTCAGCGAAAACGGCCTGGGCGAATCCATGGGGCAGGTTTTCAGTGGCGCCGGTCTCGCTTCTGCAACCGCGATCTACTCGGACGTGATTCAGCAGGGAATACTCGACACCAGTACGACGCTGCAGGACTTCGCCTACGAGCTGATCGCCAATTCAGGAGTGTTTGCCAATGCGACGCGATACGCACTAGGCTCCATCGGGATGCTCACTGGCGACTACGTTGTCAGCGGTACCGCCACGACCGATCGCGCTGTCGCCGCCATGCTGTACTCCGACTGGGCCCTGTCCAGCAACGACAGGAACTTCTACTCCTGGAAGGAGGCGTCGACGGGGACGATCAGGGTTCGCTACCATAATGGAACGACCTATCAGGAGGTGTCTTGGACTGATGCGAACGCCGGTACTGCACCCACCATGGCGGTTCGGAATGGGCGTCTGCATGTCTTCTGGGCGGATGCAACGAACGGGAGCATCAAGTTCAGGTACTTTACGTCGAATGGGTCCGTCTATGGCACATACTCACTCGGCGGTCTTGGAGGCGGTATCAAGGCCGATGGCGATTTCGAAGCGGTTCCGTTCAACGGATATCTGTACCTGGTCTATCGCAAGTACGGAAGCAGCGGCCTTTATGTGAGCAAGTGTCTGGAACCCACGTACGGATGCACCTCCGATTCGAGCGACTGGGTGTCCTTCGGTGGAACCTATCAGTCGAGCCTCGGTATCCTGGGCAGACCGGGTGTCGGCGCGGCGGCCGGGATCGGCCTGCACGGACTTCCGCCCGGCGAGGCAGCCACCCCCTATTTGTATGTGGTCTACTCGCACGCGGGCAGTCCCAACTACCTCCAGCTCAAGGTTTCCAGGGTCACGACGGGGGACGCCGTCGATGGGTCAGTCATCCTGCACTCGTCGGCGCCATCGTCGCTGCCTATCTACAAGATCGGCGCGAGCCTGAGGACGGCCGCCTATTCGGATGCGGGAAAATACCTATATGTAGCATGGCGTGACTACTGGTTTGACAATTCCGCCTACATTTCGATCCTTCAATCGTGGGATGGAAACGATGGTCTCCCGAACCACTCCAATTTCTGGTTCTCGCGCCCGTTCCGTCTCGGCTTCGAAACCACGCAGGGCGTGACGCTCAAGAAGCACCAGACGAACGAAGAAACCGCGATCGCGACGGAATTCATGTATGTTGACGGGAACGTGCCGCGGCGCGGTGCTTTCTACGGCCGATACTAGGAGGGAGGAGTATTCCGATGAATTCGCGACCTGTGTCGGCGATGTTGATCCTCGTGGTGAGCATGGCGGCGGGTTGCGCGGGCCGCGTTCATACCGACGATACGATGGATGCCGTTGTTGGTGAATTGCCGTTGATCGATAACGTTGGGGAACCCGGACTTCCCGATCTCGCTCACAGGGATGCCGGCGCCGATTCTCCGGACACGCCGGATGTTGACACCCCGGACGGATCCCACTGTGCCGAAGAAGCAGGCCAGTGCGGCCGGAACGAGACTTGCCGGGTGGGGGCCGAGGGCGTCATCCAATGTGAATGCCTTGCGCCGTTGTTGTGGTGGGATGATTTCAACGTGCCCGACAACGTGCGTCAGGGCATTGAGCCCGGCCCGCCCGTGATCCGCTCTTGTGACGCGCCCATGGCCCCGGAAGTTTTCGAGGGGATCCCTTGCCCCTACTGGCGTGGAGAATACGACACCACGCCGGGGGTGCCCGAGGACACGGTACATGTCTGGTACGATGCCACCAGCGGCAGACTGCGCTTCGACTACATCGTCCCGAACGGGGTCCAGATTAGGTCCGATGGAATTGGCGTGCTCTGGTCAGGCGATTCGTCAAGAGGCCACGTGAGCCGGGTGGAATTCAGCACACAGCGGGTCCGTTTCGTCACATTCGAGCGGTCCACGGGTGCGTTCTACGCCGAGGCGGCGTGGGTACCCCTGGCCTCCGAATTCTGTCCAAAATTCTAACCGAATTGCAACCCTACTCCGCCATGCACATTTTCCTCGGACACGCCAACCCTGCGCACGTCGTGGCCGAAAACGACGGTCGCTCGCGATCACGCCCCTACATGACAGCCCTCCAGTACGGCCACTGCTTCTGCTGCGGTAGCAGGGTTCTTGGGGCCCACAGCCGCCGTCCTTCGCAGGGGAGGTTCTTCCGCGGCCCAACGGCTTGCGGCTGAGCGGCAGACCCCGGTGGACGGCCGGCGGGAGGGCCGAGGCGCGACCCTTGCGCATGCAAGGGGCGTGACCGGCCCGGACGACGGCTGGCCAGACGGCGCGGTCCCCGCTGGCCCGCCCACGTCAAACCGTCGGCCTGGCACGGAGCAGATCCAAGCGGGCCAAATGCGGGGACCGTGACGGCAGGGGTCTGTCCGTTCCAGCCGCTGGTTGGACAGCCCCGTTATTGTTGTGTTAAACAGGGTGTTGACTTTTCTATCAACAGCCCCCAAAGTCAGCACCATGAGGTTTGAAGCCTACATCCGCGAAAAACGGAACGAGTTGAATCTGTCGCTTCGGGCAACCGCACAAGGCGCGGGCGTCGACGTTGCGTACTTGTCGCGAGTTGAGTCCGGCAAGGTTCCGCCATCGGAACCGCTGATCGGTGGCCTGGCAGCAGTGCTTCAATGCAGCACTGAGGAACTTCAACTGCTGGCGGGACGGCTACCCGATTCGATCCGAACCGTAGTTGAAAGGGAGCCTTCAAGAATGGCACGCATTCTGAAACAGGCAGCTTCGTCCGCACTTGCCGAGGCGGCGGCGCCGTACGCGACCCACGGTCCCGACCGGACCGCTATCGAGGACGGCTTCCCATTCGAGGAAGTGAGTACCGTCGCTGAAATCGAGAGTTGGCGGAAAGAGGTGCATCGGCCGATCTACCACGTTCACAAGTGGTGGGCGCAACGGTTGGGATCGGTGTTCCGAGCTGCGATTATCGGCGCCGCGGTACCCGCGGGGGCCTCAGTGATGGATGCGTTCTATAGTCGCACCAGGTTCCCGGGGTTGGTGGTGTTCGACCCGTTCATGGGCAGCGGCACGACCGTGGGCGAAGCCCACAAGCTCGGAGCGACGGCCGTTGGACGAGACATCAACCCTGTTGCTTGTGCCGCGGTGAGGGGGGCACTTGGGCCGATCGACAGGCGGGATCTGCTGGCCAGCTACGCAGCGTTGGAAGCAAAAATCGGAGACGAGTTGCGTTCGCTCTATCGGAGCATCGACCGCGATGGGAATGAGTGCGACGTGCTTTACTTCTTCTGGGTGAAGATCCTGGCTTGCCCCTCGTGCGCGCGCGACGTCGACCTCTTCTCGTCCTACGAGTTTGCGCGCCATGCGTACGCTGCGAAGAACCCGGCAGTTCAGGTCCTGTGCCCTGCGTGCGGCGCGGTATTTGGCAGCCTGTCCCACGCGCCCGAAACCGAATGCCCGGAGTGCAGGCATCGTTTCGACCAGAACTACGGGCCCGCGCGGCATGCGACAGCGGTTTGTCCACATTGTCAGAATGAGTTCCCAATCGCCCGTGTCGCACGATCGGCGGACGGACCACCAAGGCATCGCCTCTACGCGAAACTGGTGCTGCGCCAGAATGGGGCCAAAGAGTACCTGCGGGCGACAGCCGAGGACGTGCGGCAGTACGAAGCGGCCGAGCAGCGCCTCCTTCGGGAAAACCTGACAGTGCCGCAAGTAGCGATCCAGCCAGGGAACAACACCAAGCAGATACTCAACTACGGCTATCGCTACTGGCATCAGTTGTTCAACGCCCGACAGTTGCTAGGGTTGGCAACGTTGCGAAACGCCATTCTGTCGCTACCGGCGGGCGCAAGCAGAGATGTACTGCTCCTCCTGTTCTCCGGCACGCTCGAGTTCAACAACATGTTCGCCTCGTACAAGGGAGAGGGGACCGGAGCGGTGCGGCACATGTTCGCGCACCACATTCTCAAGCCGGAGCGCACGCCGATCGAGGCCAACCTGTGGGGTACACCTCGGAGCTCGGGCGCCTTTTCGACGCTGTTTCGTTCGCGGTTGCTACGGGCAATCGAATACCGTGAGTCACCATTCGAGATCGCGCCAGACGAAAGGGGAACCGGTGGTCACAAGGTGTTCGGGTTGAGCGACCCGATCGGTGGTGTCGTAGAGAAGCAGTGCGCGGACCCCCGGCAGGCGCCCGGAGGGCTGTTCGTGACATGCGGTTCCTCGGCGCACACTGACATGGTGGATGGTTGCGTCGATTTGGTCGTCACGGACCCACCGTTCTTCGATAACGTGCACTACTCGGAGTTGGCGGACTTTTTCCACGTCTGGCAGACACTCGGCGCGCCGGAAAGCGATAGCGCCACAACCCGGAACAAGGAAGAGGTCCAAGACACGAGCGCAACCGCCTTTGCGGACAAATTGGCTGCGGTCTTTGCCGAATGCCATCGTGTTCTCCGGAACGAGGGACTGCTCGTCTTCAGTTATCACCACTCTCGACCCGAGGGATGGAGTTCGGTCGCCAGTGCCGTCGTGCGAGCGGGCTTCACTTTCGTGCAGAGTCAGCCAGTCAAGGCGGAGATGTCGGTCGCCGCACCGAAGGCGCAAGCGAAGCAACCTATTGACATCGACGTGATGCTTGTCTGCCGGAAGCGGAGCCACGACGTTCGATGCCGGATCAGTATCGACCAGGCGGTAGAGCAGTTGGCCTCGATCGGCGTGCGCTCCGGCTTGAGAATGTGGTGCGCGAACATGTGCCGCA
>JAGNEZ010000117.1 GCA_018003015.1 Phycisphaerae bacterium
GGCGCCACCCAGGCCAGTCGCGCGGACATCGAACAGGCCCGGGCGGAGCCGTCCGTGCGGCAGGCTCTGGACCTGTTCGGAGGGACGCTGGTCAATGTGGAGCGGGTCAACGGCGGCGAGCCGCCGGCTGAGCAGGGTGAGACCGTGGAGGAGTGAGGGGCGAAGGTGCGGGAGAAGGAAGGACGCGGGGGCCGCGGAACGGGTCCCTCTTTCTTTTGTTGGTTTTCCTCTTGTTGACGGTGTCAGGACTTCAAGGAGTCAAACGGATGCTGGGTGCGTTAGGAAACCTCGGGGCGATGCTGAAGCAGGCCAAATCGCTGCAAGAGAACATGCAGAAGATCCAGGCGGAGTTGCTCCGCAAGCGTTTCGAGGCGGATGCCGGGGCCGGTCTGGTGAAGGCGACCGTTGACGGCAAGGGCGAGCTGGTGCAGATCAAGATTGATCCGAAGGCGACGGGTGACGTGGAGTTGCTGGAGGACATGATCAAGGCTGCGATCAGTGCTGCGGCTCAGAAGGCACGCGAGAGCGCCAGTGCGGACATCGCTCAGCTCACGGGTGGCATGAACATTCCCGGCCTGACGGATTTCTTGGGGCAGGGTGCGAAGTGAGCGAGCAGACTCGCGGAATCCCGGAGTGCCTGGCCCGCCTGGTGGCGGAGCTAGGCCGGTTGCCGGGGATCGGCCCGCGCAGTGCCGAGCGGATTGCGTTCCATCTGCTGCGCAGCGATCGGGACGAGGCCCTGGCCCTGGCGGGTGCGATTCGGCAGGTGAAAGAGGATCTGCGTCATTGCCGGATATGCTATAATCTGACCGAGCAGGAGGTGTGCGCGATCTGCGGGGATGCGACGCGTGACCACGGGCTCGTGGTCGTGGTGGAGCAGCCCAAGGACGTGATGTTGCTCGAACAGACGGGTTTGATCTCGGGGGTCTACCACGTTCTCATGGGGCACATCGCCCCGCTGGAGCGGATCGAGCCTGCCGATCTGACCATCGATGCCTTGGTGGCCCGGGTGCGGGCTGGGGGGGTTCGGGAGGTTGTTCTGGCGACCAACCCGACGATGGAGGGCGATGGCACGGCGTTGCACATCCAGGGTATGCTGAAGCCCTTCGGGGTACGGATCTCGCGACTGGCTCGCGGATTGGCGGTCGGTTCGCAGGTCGAGTATGCCTCTCGGGCGATGCTCGAAGCGGCGATTACCGGACGGACGCCGATGTGAATCGCGGGTGGCGGGTTTGCGGTTGGAGAATAATGTCGGCGGCGCCTGGGTTTTGCGGGTCGGCGAATTGTAGATAGGTACTGATGTCGCAGTTCATGTCACAGCATCTGGCCCTGGGGCTTCGACAGGAGCAACGGCTGACGCCGCAGCTCATTCAGTCGATGAACATTCTCCAGTTGCCGCTCATGGCCCTTGAGGCCAAGATCCGCGAGGAGCTGGAACGGAATCCTGCCCTGGAGCTGGACGACTTTGAGGACCCGCCGGAGCCGCCGACTGCCCCGATGCGTGAGGACGGCACCGCCCTGCGCGACCCGGAGGTGGCCGCCGAGAACCGCCATGAGGCGGAGGGCTTCAGCCGGCTGGAGCGGCTCAGTCGTGAATACGACTTTGACGAGGGGGATGTCGGCTTTGGCCGGCCGCGGGTGGTGTCCGGTGATCGTGATCCGAAGATGGACGCGATGGCCAACACCGCGAGCCGTCCTCAGTCGCTCAACGAGTACCTCCACGATCAATGGGTCTTTGTCGCGGTCAGCCCGCGGGTCCGGGAGATCGGCGAGCTGATCCTGGGGTACATCGAGGATGACGGCTACCTGCACACATCGCTCGAGGAGATCGCCGAGCAGCACGTTCCGCCGTACACGCTGGAGGAGGTTGAAGAGACCCTGAGCTGGGTCCAGACCCTGGAGCCGGCGGGGGTGGGCGCTCGGGACCTGCGCGAGTGCCTTCTGTTGCAGATCGACGCCCTGGACGGCGATCACGCCCTCGAGCGGACGCTGGTGGAGAACCACCTCGCGGACATCGAGAAGAACCGTTATCCGGTGATCGCGAAGGCGACCGGGCGAAGCATCGAGGAACTCAAAGAGGCTGTCCGCCGGCTGGGCAAGCTGCATCCGCATCCCGGGTATCTGGTTGTGGATCGGGAGGTGCCGCGAGTCACCCCGGACGTGATTGTGGACTATGCCGAGGACGGCGAGGGCTACACCGTTCGGTTGGCCCGGGGTAACAATCCGCGGTTGCGGATCTCGGAGACTTACCGACGGATGCTCCAGGAATCGCGGGATGACAAATCCGCCCGGGAGTTCATTCGCAAGAATCTCGAGTCAGCCGGGGCCCTGATCGACGCGGTGTCCTACCGCCGCAGCCGGCTGCTCGAAGTGGCCGAGGAAGTCGTCACGCGGCAGCGAGATTTTCTCGAAGCCGGCCCGGCGGGCCTGAAGATTCTGCGGATGAGCGAGCTGGCCGAGAAGCTCAAGTGCGATCCCTCGACCATCAGCCGGACGGTGGCAGATAAATACCTCCAGACACCTCGAGGGATCTACCCGCTGCGTTCGTTTTTCACCGGGGGGACGGAATCGGGCAGTGGCGAGGCCACCAGCTGGGACAGCGTCAAGGTGCGGGTCAAGGAGATTGTCGCCGCCGAGGACAAGAAAGACCCGCTCAGCGATGACGTGATCGCCGCCAAGCTGCAGGCCGAGGGGATCGACGTCAAGCGCCGGACCATCGCCAAGTACCGCCAGCAACTCCACATTCCCCCGGCCCGGGAACGACGGGAGTTCTAGAGCCGGGGCTCGAGGCGCCCGGCGCCGCATGGACGCTCCGGGTGTCCAGGCGCGGAAGCAGGGACGCGGCCGGACGCTCACGTGCGGTTTGCCGACCCGGATTGGTGCCGAGATCAATCACCACCGAATGGGCTCTTCGCCCTCGACATTCACTCGCGGGCTCCGGTCGCGCCCTCGGCTTGTGACCCTTGCCAATGGTCAGTGCGGTGATACAATCCGGCCTCCTGAGCAGATGACACGTATCACACGAAAGGAAAACAAGATGGCACGGTCAAAGGTCTGGAGAGTGCTGAGGGGTTCGCTGGCGCTTGCGGTGCTCGGGCTCTGCTCCTGTTCGGAATCCGGCTTGAAGAGCTGGTCTCAGCTGACGAAAGGCAAAACCGAAATGAAGGTCGACAAGGCATCGTTCGGCACGGTTGACGGCAAAGAGGCGTTCTTGTTCACGCTGGCCAATGCCAGGGGTATGACCACGACCATCACCAACTACGGGGGAATCGTGGTGACGCTGACCGCCCCGGATCGCGAGGGCAAGTTTGACGACGTCGCTCTGGGCTACGACAAGCTTGACGGTTACCTCAAGGAGACGCCCTACTTTGGGGCGATCGTCGGGCGGTACGGCAACCGGATCTGCAAGGGCAGGTTCACCGTCGACGGCAAGGAATACAGGCTGGCCATCAACAACAAGCCCAACGCCCTGCATGGCGGACTCAAGGGCTTCGACAAGGTCGTTTGGGATGCCGAGTCGTTTATCGAAGCTGACGCGGCGGGTCTGAAGCTGACCTATCTGAGCAAGGATGGCGAGGAAGGTTATCCGGGCAATCTCCAATCAACGGTCACCTACCGCCTGACCAACGACAACGAGCTGAGGATTGACTATGAGGCAACCACCGACAAGGCCACGCCGGTGAATCTGACCAACCACAGCTACTGGAACCTTGCGGGTCAGGGCAAGGGCGACATTCTCGATCACGAGATCATGCTCAATGCCGACAGGTTCACGCCGGTTGACGAAACGCTGATTCCCACCGGTGAGCTCCGGCCGGTCAAGGACACGCCCTTCGACTTCACCAAGGCCACGCGGATCGGCGCCCGAATCAACGACCAGGGCGACCAGCAGATCAAGTTCGGGCTGGGCTACGACCACAATTTCGTCCTCAATCGCATCGGGTCCGGCCTGGCGCTGGCCGCCAAGGTGACCGAGCCGAAGAGCGGACGGGTGATGGAGGTCCTGACCACCGAGCCGGGCGTCCAGTTCTACACCGGGAATTTCCTCGACGGCAGCATCGTGGGCAAGGGTGGCCGGGTGTACAAGCACCGCTACGGCTTCTGTCTTGAGACCCAGCACTACCCCGATTCGCCGAACAAGAGCCAGTTCCCGTCGACGATCCTGAAGCCCGGCCAGCAATACAGGACCACGACGGTCTATCGCTTCTCTGCGAAATGATGCCATCCGATCATGAATGTCACCCAGGGGGTCTGTTCGCTCCGTGCGAAGCGGGCCGCCTGTTGTCTTGTTGTCTATAGACGGGGAGGATTCGATTGTGATTCGAATGACTGTGTGCCGCGTTCTTTCGGTTGTCGCCGGTCTGGCGTGGGGCCTGGCGATGGCTGGTCCGGCCCTCGGCCGGGAGGCGATTGATTTCAAAGCTGCCCAACCGCCGGCCGGCGCCATCTGGCTGGACGGCCTCGATCTGAGCAAGGTGAACCAGGGGTGGGGCGAGCCCCGGGCCGGCAGGTCATGCGACAATCGCCCGCTCAAGCTGAAGGGGGTTACCTACCCCCACGGTTTGGGCACTCACGCGAGCAGCGAGGTCACCATTGTGCTCGACGGATGCGCGACCCGATTCGCGGCCATGGTGGGCGTGGACGATGAAGTGGGCGAGAAAGGCACGGTCAGTTTTGAGGTGTGGCTTGACGGCAAGCGAGTCGCCGAGACCCCGGTGCTCAAGGGCGGCGGCGAGCCCAGGATGATCTCGGCCGACCTCGTCGGCGGCAAGCAGATGACCCTGGTGGTGGAGAACGGTGGCGACGGGATCAACTACGATCACGCGGACTGGGGGGGGGCGGTGATCTTCCTGGTGGCCGACGCGAAGACCAGGCCCAAGACGGTGTTACCCGGGGACAGCGAGCCGCCCATGCCGATCGCCCACGGCACGGCACCCGAACCGCGGATCAACAATCCGCGCATCGTGGGTACGACACCCGGCCGGTCGTTCCTGTTCCTCATTCCGGCCACTGGCGAAGGCCCGTTGGAGTTCTCTGCCGAGGATCTGCCCGGTGGTCTGAACCTTGATTCCAGGACCGGGATCATCACCGGTTCGCTCGAGAAGGAAGGCGAATATGTCGTAACCCTGCGGGTGAAGGGGCCCAAAGGCTCGGACATGCGCAAGCTCACGATTGTCGGCGGAGAGCACAAGCTAGCCCTGACCCCGCCGATGGGCTGGAATTCGTGGAACTGCTGGGGCTGCGCGGTGGACGCAGACAAGATCAAGGCCGCCGCCGACGCGATGATCAAGAGCGGCCTGGCCGCCCATGGCTTCCAGTACATCAACATTGACGACTGCTGGGAGGCGGGCCGCAATGACAAGGGCGAAATTCAGACCAACGAGAAGTTCCCCGACATGGCGGCCCTGGGCGAGTATGTCCACAGCAAGGGGCTCCGGTTTGGGATCTACTCTTCACCGGGGCCGAAGACCTGCGCGGGGTACGAGGCTAGTTATCAGCACGAAGAGCAGGACGCCAAGACCTGGGCAAACTGGGGCGTGGACTACGTCAAGTATGACTGGTGCTCGTATGGAGGGATCGCCAAAGGCGACAGCCTCGACGAGTTGCAGAAGCCTTACCGGGTCATGCGGGCGGCTCTGGACAAGTGCGACCGGGACATCGTTTACAGTCTTTGCCAGTACGGAATGGGTGAAGTGTGGAAGTGGGGCGGCAAGGTCGGCGGCAATCTCTGGCGAACGACCGGCGATATCGTCGACACCTGGCAGTCCATGGCCTCGATAGGTTTCGCTCACAGCGATCGCAGCCCGTACGTCAGGCCCGGGCAGTGGAACGATCCGGACATGCTGGTGGTCGGCAAGGTTGGTTGGGGCCCGAGCCTGCACCCGAGCCGCCTCACCCACAATGAGCAAATTACCCA
Organism: Phycisphaerae bacterium; assembly: GCA_018003015.1. Classification (NCBI taxonomy): domain Bacteria; kingdom Pseudomonadati; phylum Planctomycetota; class Phycisphaerae; species Phycisphaerae bacterium. Next base: position 5,918 of record JAGNEZ010000117.1, read on the forward strand.
CATTACCTTATGGAGTCTGCTGGCCGCCCCGTTGCTCATCGGCTGCGACATGTCGGCCCTGGATGCGTTCACTGTCGACCTGCTCGGGAACGACGAGGTTCTGGACGTTGACCAGGATCCTCTGGGCAAGGCGGCCGTTCGCGTGGCCCAGGAAGGCACGACTGAAGTGTGGGCTCGGCCGTTGAGTGACGGGACCATGGCGGTCGGCCTGTTCAATCGTGGGCGAGCCACCGCCAAAGTGACTGCGAAGTGGTCGGACCTCAAGTTGAGTGGCAAGCAGCTGGTACGGGATCTCTGGCAGAAGAAGGATGTAGGCCGCTTTGAGGACACCTACACCCACGAGGTTCGGGCCCACGGTGCGGCCTTGGTGAAGATCGGCAAGCCTCAGGGTTGATCTTGGGCTTGAGTTGAGCCGTTGGCGGTGGGCGGTCGGCGCTGTTCGGTCGCCCACCGTTTTTTTGGGGAGGTGTTCCCGGTCGACCGAGGTCCGGTCGGTCCACTTTGCGTGCAGCGAAGCGGGTGGTAAGATTCATCCCTCCGGTTCAGGCCGTGCCGCGAGCGGGTCCTGTCTCCCGTCGATGATGCTCGGGGTCCGGTGTTGGCATGAGGCCTCAAGTTGGGTGTCTCTTCGCTTGGCGTGGGAGGGAGGCGTGAGAGCGAATCGAGCGGATCAGTTCTTTCTGGAAAGAGGAGAGGTTCAATATGGGCTTTGCCGACATCCTGGTATTCGTCGCCTTCGTCGCCGCGGTGATTGCCATCGGTTTGTGGAAGAGCCGAGGCGAAGAGACGCACAGTGACAAGGGAGCCCAGAACTACTTCCTTGCCGGTCGCGGGCTGACCTGGTGGCTTGTAGGCTTCTCGCTCATCGCCGCCAACATCTCCACCGAGCAATTCGTGGGCATGAGCGGCCAGGCGGCCGACTGGCTCGGCATGGCGATCGCCAGCTACGAATGGATGGCGGCCATCACCCTGGTCGTCGTCGCGTTCCTGTTCTTGCCGACCTTCCTGCGAAGCGGCATCTACACGATCCCCGAGTTCCTCGAGTATCGGTACAACGCTTTTGCCCGGACGGTCATGGCCATTTCCACCTTGGTCATTCTGGTTGGCGTGCCGACGGCCTCGGTCATCTACTCCGGTGCCAAAGTCATTACCGTGAACTTCCAGGGCCAGTCGGTGTTGGGCTTGGATCTGGGCGACATCACCGTGGGCTGCTGGATCATCGGGACGCTCTCCGCGGTCTATGTTTTCGCCGGCGGGTTGAAGGCTTGTGCCTGGGCCGACCTGATTCAGGGTTCGGCGCTGATCGTCGGTGGGGCGGTGATCGCCTACCTGGCGATGAAGGCCCTGGCCGTCGCCGATCCGACTGCTCTGGCCGCGACCGCCACCACGCCGGTCAGTCCGGAGGCTGTTCAGAACGCCGGTGTCGTGGAGCGGCTGCGGATGCTGAACGCGGGGGACTGGCAGGCTGGCAAGCTGCACATGGTCCGACCTGGCGATGATCCGAAGATACCGTGGACGGCCCTGGTGGTCGGCCTGTGGATTCCCAACTTCTTCTATTGGGGTCTCAACCAGTACATCACCCAGCGGACTCTTGGCTCCAAGTCGCTGGCCGAAGGTCAGCGTGGCGTGGTTTTTGCCGCGTTTCTCAAGCTGCTCATTCCCTTTGTGGTGGTCATTCCGGGCATCCTGGCGTTCAACCTGTTCAACAGCGACCTGAGCAAGGAAGGCGAACGCAAGAATGCCACGGTGCTCCAGGCATTCCAGGAAGGCAAGCAGGAGGTTTTCCCCTTCACGCCCGGCTTTGCCAAGCTCCAGCCTGAACTGGCGGCGAAGATCTACGCCCACAACGCCTTGCTTGCGGGGGAAATGCCTGCCGCGGCGTCCAGTCCTTCGCTGGGTCCCGACCGGTCGCCGGCCGAGTTGGCGGCCGCCAACGATCGTTTGGTGGGGAAGGCGAGCCAGGTGAAGACAGGAGACGGGGAGAAGATCAAGCCGACGACCACGTTGGTTGGCTACGACTTCGACGCAGCATTCCCGACGTTGATCCGCAGGCTTCTCCCTGAGGGGGTTGGGCTCAAGGGTTTCGTGCTGGCGGCGATCTTCGGTGCGGTGGTCAGTTCGTTGGCCTCGATGCTCAACTCGTCTTCAACGATTTTTGCGATCGACATGTACCACAAGGTGAAGAAGAATGCCACGCAGTACGAGTTGGTGACCGTCGGCCGGGTCTGCGTGGTTGTGTTTGTTCTGATCGCCGTGATCATTGCCCCGACTTTGGATAATCCCAAGTTTGAGGGCATCTTCAATTTCATTCAGGAGTTCCAGGGCTTCATCTCGCCCGGCATCCTGGCGATCTTCCTCTTCGGCGTGCTGGTGCACAAGTCGCCGCGGTCCTGCGGAACCGTGGGCTTGATTCTCAATCCGATCCTCTATGGTGCGATCAAGTGGGCGGACTGGATTCCGGGTTTCAACCAGACCGAACTCGCCACGACGCTGTCTAAGATGGCCTTCCTCAACCGCATGGCGGTTTGCTTCTTCGTGGTGTTGGCCGTGCTGACCGTGATGCGGCTGGCTGCCCCGCTGGCGAAGCCTGTGGATTTGCCGGTCAATGCTCAGATCAACCTGGAAACCAAGGGCGACGTCAAGGTCTGGGGCGTTCTGGTTGTTCTGCTGACGCTGACGCTGTACTGGATCTTCTGGTGAGCGTCGCCGCTGATCGTCGGCATTCGCCGACCTCGGGTCCTTCTTGGGGTAGACTGGCCGGGCATGGACCAGGTCGATGTGGCCATCGTCGGTGCGGGGGCGGCGGGACTGGCGACGGCGATCTTCGCCGGCAAGCAGTTGCCCGGCCGAAGCATGGTCGTGCTCGACGGGTCGAGGCGCCCTGGGGCCAAGATCCTCGTTGCCGGCGGCGGGCGATGTAACGTCACCAATCGAGCGGTGACCTCGGTCGACTTCAACGGCACCAGCCGCCATATCATCAGGAGAGTCCTGGCCGCTTTCCCCGTCGGGCAAACAGTGGCGTTCTTTCGCGAAATAGGGGTCGATCTACACGAGGAAGAGGGCGGGAAGCTCTTTCCAGACAGCAACCAGGCTCGCACGGTGCTCGATGCCTTGGTGAACGAGGTCGGCCGCCGTGGGGTCAGGCTGTGCCCCGAACACCGGGTAACCGCCTTGGCCCGGGGCGACAGTGGATTCAGGCTGGTCACCAACCGAGGCGAAGTCTCCGCCTGTTGCGTGGTACTGGCAACCGGTGGCTTGTCGCTGCCCAAGACGGGTAGCGACGGTGGGGGGTATGAGTTGGCTCGCGGTCTGGGCCACAGTCTCGTGCCCACGACGCCGGCCCTGGTCCCACTGGTTCTAGAGGGCGAGTTTCACAAGCCGCTTTCCGGCTTGTCGCAGGACGTTGAGTTGGCTCTTGCTGTCGAAGGTCGCGTCTCCATCCCAACCCGTGGGGCGATGCTATGGACGCACTTCGGAGTGAGCGGGCCGGCCGTGCTCGACATCTCCCGGCACTGGCATCGAGCGCGACTGGACAGGAAGCAGGTTGTTCTGACGGCCAACCTCCTGCCCGGCGCGGATCTGGTCTCTGTCGAGAGCAGGGTGATCGAGCTAGCCCAACAGCAACCCAAGCAGCATCTTCGGAACCTGCTGGCGTCTTGGTTCCCTGTCCGCCTGGTCGACGCCATATTGACGTCTCTTGGCGTCGGCGGCCAGATTCCGTTGGCCCATCTGGCTCGTGATGTTCGTCGCCGTTTGCTGTCGTCGTTGCTGCAGTGGCCGCTGCCGGTTTGCGAGAGCCGCGGTTACGCCCATGCCGAGGTCACTGCTGGCGGCATTCCGTTGAACGAGATCCAACCGGCCACGATGCAGTCGCGCCTCTGTCCAGGATTGTTCCTGGCAGGGGAGATTCTCGACGTGGACGGCCGGATCGGCGGCTTCAACTTCCAGTGGGCCTGGTCGAGCGCTGCGGTCGCCGGTGCCGGGCTGCGGTCCATGTTCGGCGTGCCCTGATCTGCCGGAGAGCATCGCCCCCCGCAGTTCCCTGCCGGCTCGGGAGGGAGCCATTGGCGTTGCGGCCGGGGGGGATTGCCTCAGTGGACC
>JAGNEZ010000118.1 GCA_018003015.1 Phycisphaerae bacterium
GGCGACAACGTGCGATACATTCGTCGAATCCGTTCGATCACTGTTGCATCCTGCATCCACCCAATATCGGAACAACGCGATCGAACCTATCAACAATTGTTCAGGTTATTCTTTTGCGGGCCCTTAGGTTCTCCCTGAGTTGGTTTCTTGCCACAGCCACTATGAGCCTCACGGTCAATCCCACATCACGGTCACTTCACCGCGTGTCATGGTCTGCCCGCACCTGGGGCATGGGCCTGGGTGGTTCCAGACCTTAATGCGGTGCCCGCTGGATCTGTAGCACTTCAGCGCGTGAGCCTCGCTCTCCTTGCCCGTCTCATCGATTAGGGTCTCAAGCACATCCATGAGTCGCTTGCAGTCTTCGCAGAGAATAGTCTGCGTGGACGATCTCATGCCGGAGTCACGTCCCCCGGAGACCTCGGCTTGGTAGCCACAGCCTGCACAAATGAACTGACGGTGACATCCCATGCTATATCTCGCTAAGCGAGCCGAACCGACACCCGGTGCTGGCGACCTTGGTCGAGCGGTGATATCCGCCGGCACTGATCGTTGTGTCACGACTGCCTCGATATGCCCTTAAGCTCCTCGTAGATCAAGTGCGTGGCGTGGCAGTCCCGGCCCGCGTCGTGCAGATTGTCCGTGGGTAACGCGATACCCAACTCCTCGATGCAAACCGGAAGCGAGTACTTGAGGCCCGCCACCGGTATGGAGAGAACTCGATTTGCATACTCTTCGTGCGAGATGTCGTGGCTCTTGTGCATGCCGACTTTCCATCCTTTGAACAAGGCCGCAGTATCGACATAGTCACGGAAGCTCGGGCACGCCAGGCCGTATCGGCTTGCCTCCACGGTCAGGAACAGCACATCAAACCGATGGACATTATGGCCGACACATTCCCGTGCCTGTGCCAAGAACGTGAGCAGACGCCTCACCGAATCCTCGGTAGGAATCCCGTCTGCCATCATACGCTCGGTAGTGATACCGTGGGTCTGGGTCGCTTCCGATGGAATCTGGACTGCCTGATTCACAAGCCAGGATTGAGCGTCGGCAACGTTCCCATCGACAACTTGGCAGATCCCCACTTGGACAATTCTGTCTCGGCGGTAGTCGAGACCTGGAGTCTCGAAGTCGAAGACCATATAGGAGTCGCTGTCGTCGATGGTATTGCCGATCACCAGGTCGGGAATCATGGTCATGAAGACATGCTACGGGGACGCGGCTGTTTCTCCAAGAAGCGTAACAGAGTCACCGAGGTGGGCATGAAGGCACGTTCCGTTGGCCGCCTCGTTGCTGTAATCTCTGGGCGATGAGCAATGACCGATCCATGACGGAACACCAGAAGTTAACTCCTCCCGAAGTCGCCCGCATATTTCGGGTTGATGCCAAGAAGGTGATCAGCTGGATTCGCAGCGGTGAATTGCGGGCCGTCAATGTTGCCACGCGAATAGACGGTCGTCCTCGGTATGTGATCGACCGCGAGGATATCGCGGCTTTCGAGCTGAGACGACAGGTCGTACCCCCGGCACCCAGGAGGAGACGTTACCGTCGCGAGTACGACCACGATGTCATCAAGTTCTATTGATCGTGTGGGATACACGCTCAATCGGCGGGAGAATCGAGAGCCTTTTGCGACTGGGTGGGAACCAAAGACGTGAACTACCTGGCTAGTCGTAAGGGAATAAACGCCGACGAGTCGATTTATGGCACCGAAGTTCAACCCCACCCCCATCACCTTCCCTGTCCGCGCCAGGAAGATCTGGACAGCCTGTCCAGAACCTCGGCAGGATGGGTGAATGCGGAAAGGGGCAGCAGGCATAGGGTGGAGTGAAAAGACAAACCCGCAGGGTCAGCAGAACTTGATAGTCCTGCCTGCCCCACGGGTTTCTATGCTCGGCTTTCAGTTCGCGCAGTTCGGATCGGGCAGCTTGCCCGTGCCGCCGTAGCATCGCTGAAAGAGGCCGAAATCGTCCTGGTCGACGTCGGCGTCGCTGTTGGTGTCGGCGCCCAGTCCCGCTCTACGAGGCCTGGCCGCCTTGGCTGGGGGAGGCACAACATGACATCCATCAGGACACTGCTGCTTGAGCTCGTTGACGAGCAGGGAGCCAGCCATATCCGGGAACTGCACATCGAGGTTTTACGGGACAAGCCCGGGACGCCCGAGCACACGATTCGGGCGCGGCTGTCTGAGGCTGTGGCAGACGGGCTGCTCGACCGGCTCGGGGACGGCTTCTACGACGTGTACGCCGAGGACGAGGGCATGACGTCGGTGGTGTCGTATCCGACGCGATGCTCACTTTGGGGCGACTCGCGGTATCGGGGCAACTGCGACGGCCGGCTGTTCAAGAATCTGGTGCTGCGGTACGGCGCGAGGCGGGTGGCCGACCCGATGGTCGGCTCGGGAACGACGCGCGACGTGATTGCCGGCCTCAACCAGTACAAGAAGGCTGGCATCGAGTTCTGGGGCGGTGACCTGCGGGAGGGGTTCGACCTGACGCGGCAGGAATTGCCTGGACGGTACGACTTCCTGTGGCTGCACCCTCCATACTGGAACATCATCCGATACAGCGATGCGCCGGGCGACTTGAGCTGCATTGAGGATTACGAGCAGTTCCGTGAGCTGCTGATGCTGTGCTTGAAACGGTGCTATGACGCACTGCGACCCGGTGGGCGCCTGGCAATCCTCATCGGCGATGTCCGCCGGCAGGGCAGGTACACGGCCATCATCAAGGACGTGCTCAATTTCCCTCACGGCGAGATTCGCAGCGTCATCATCAAGGTCCAGCATAACTGCACGAGTGACCGGAAGCAGTACGGTGAGCTCGAGGATGTGCCCATCCGGCATGAGTATTGCGTCGTCTTCAGGAAGCCGGCGAACGGCATTGAGGAAGGGACTGCCGTTGCCGCTGTTCAGTCGGGCGTCCAGCCTCCGAAGCGGTCCTTGTCCCACATGTCCATGTAACCCGCGAGGAGCTCGGGCAACTCCCAGTACTTCGGAACCATGCGCATGTGGTAGTCGATGAACCGTCTCGCTGCGGGCTCGCTGCTGTAGTGATTGAACGCGTGCAGGGCGGTGCAGATGGCGTTGCGGATGATGGGATTCAGCCCCTTCATCTGTTCGTCGGTCAGGTGCTCATGGTGAAAGTCCTCCATGGCATTCCTGACGACCATGGCGATGAGCAGGGCGAACTGCTTTTCCTCTTCCGACGCATCCGGTTTCTGAATGTCCATGCAGCACCTCGCTTGCCAGTATAGCCGCGCACGAACCGGGAAAAAACGGACGCTCGCCAGCCTCTTCCGTTGCCCGAGAAGAGGCTGGTCACACAAGATGACATGCCTCGGAGATGAAGAAAATGGCACCAATAAAGAAGTTCAGCGCGGGCAGCGTATCCAGCGCATTGTGGGAAAACGAAGCGACGGTAGACGGCAGGAAGGTCAATCTCCTGAAGGCCACCGTGGAACGAAGATATAAGGACAAGGACGGAACGTGGAAATCGTCCGGGAGCTTCAGCAGGAACGAGATACCGCTGGCGGTGTATTGCCTGCTCAAGGCGTTCGTGGCGATGGTGGAAGAGAAGGACGGCGAGGAGTTGGAGTGAAGACGAGTGCATTGCCCTCCGCGATGCGGGGGGTGCTTTTCTTTCTGCGGAAGCGACGTGGAAAGCCGGGAAGCGGTACTGCGACCGAGATCAACTTCTCTCAACCGGCACAGTCCGGGTCGGCAGGGTTTCCGGTTCCAGTGTAACACCGCTGGAAGATGCCGAAGTCGGATTGGTCGATATCGCCGTCGCCATCCAGGTCCGTGCTGCGGCAGCGCGGATCGTTCTGCATGACCGTCGCGCCATTCAGGCAGGCCTTCAAATGCGCGAGGTCGTCGGCATCCACGTCGCGGTCGCGGTCGAAGTCGGCCGGCGCGAATCCTGGAATGAACTCGATGCCGCCCACCGCTCCATCCACGCCGTCAGCGGAGTAGACTCCCACGAAACTGCCTCCAGCGGCTTGTCCCGCCGGCAGCGCTAGCGTATAGCTCAAGACGCGGGCTTGCCCGTCGATGAACGGCCCCCAGCGGATCACTCCGGCGGCCGGATCCGATGTACCGGCGTGGCTGATCTGGCTCGCAATCCAGCCGGCCGGCGGTCTCTCTTCGAGCGCATACGCCGCCGCGTCCGCCTGCCTCACCGTGATATTCACCACCAGCGTGCCCGCCTCGTCCACCTGCAGGGACCGCATCGCAGGTCCTATCCCCGCCGGGGCAGGAGCCGCTCCGGGCGGAGCCGGCGAATCGCTTTCGCCCGGCACACAGTTGAACCACATGAGCGGCAACGGCTGGGTGACGTCGCAACAATAGGTTTCGCCCAGCCTCCAGATCGCGCCGGCTCGCGTCACGTAGCCGATCGGGATCGGATTCGGCGGCACCGGCCAGGTGCATCCGCGCTTCCAGCAGGCCCCATAGCCGGTCACCTCGTCCATCACCAGCCGCCAGTCCTCGTCCCTATCAGCCGGATGCGTTGGGCATGGGCCTACGCACTCGCTGCCGCAGAAAGCTTGGCTCTGGCCATCGAGGCTGATCGCGCCGGGCCCGAAGCACCGCATCCCTTTAGCGTCTGCGGGTGGAGTCACTTCATAGGCCAGCTCGCGCGCCTCATGGTCGAAGAAGGGGCCCCACTTCACCCTGCCAGTGCCCGCATCGAATCCCCCGCCATCGCTAACCGCTCCAACCGGCCACCCGGCCGGGGGCGTGTCCTCCACCGCATAAACCGCCACCTCCCGGCCGGGCCGGGCCGCAACCCTGACCGTCATTGGGACGCGCGGGCTATAGCCGTCAGGCAGGAAGCGCTCCGCCGGGCAGGGCGGCTCGCACTCGTCCGGCACGCCATCGCGGTCACCATCCCTCGATCGCCCAGAGGCGATGTCGCACTCGTCGGGAATGCCGTTCTCGTTGCAGTCGTGGCTGGCGCCACCGGCCAGATCGCATTCGTCCGGCACTCCGTTGCCGTTGCAGTCACGGCTGGCCGCCGCCACCGTCTCGTTCCAGAGGATTTGCCCGGCGTCTGGAGGTCCCACGACGGCCAGGTCCGCATCGCCATCACCGTCAAGATCGGCGGCCGCAACGGACCACTGGCTGACCTGGGCGTCGAAGCTCACGGACCCGTCGAAACCGCCGTCGCCCCGGTTCCGCAGCACCAACAGGCTGTTCGTGGCAATGTTGGCGACGGCCAGGTCGAGGTCTCCGTCACCGTCGAAATCGGCTGCCGCGGTCCCCCGCGGTGACGCCGACTCGCCGAGACCGTAAGCCCGTAGAGGAGCAAACCCGCCGCCACCCTGGTTGAGCATGACCAGGACCGCATCGGCGCCTTGGTCGGCCACCGCCAGATCCACGTCACCGTCGCCATCCAGGTCGGCCGCGCTGGCATGCTGCGCCTCATCGACGCCGTTCGTGTACGCAACCGGTTCGCCAAAGGTGCCGTGGCCCCCGTTGAACAACACGTGCACGGCAGTGGCCGATTGACTGGCCGTGGCGATGTCCTGGGCGTCGTCGCCATTCAGATCGGCCAGGGCCACGGAGTCAACCTCCACGCCCACTAGGTAGTGCCCGCTCGGCCCATAGCCCCGCCCGTCGACGTAAGTGAAGATCGTCAGGCCATTGCTGTGCCCCACGACGAATTCAGGGCGGTAGATGCCGTCCAGGTTTCCCGCCGCCACGGCGTGCGGCCCGGCTCCCACGTTAATGTTGGCCACGCGGTAGAACCATCCCGTGGGTTGCTGGGCCAGCAGCGAGAGGCTTTGTGAACCCGCATCAGCGGTGGCCAGGTCAGGCTTGCCGTCTTCGTTGAAGTCCGCGATCGCCACCGACTCCGGCCTGTCCCCCGTGGGGTAGTTGGCTGACGTGAACAGTCCTCCGCCTTGATTGATCAGCACAGTCACCCCAGGGCCTGCATACGTCGTCCCGTTCCACGTCCCCCAATAGGCCACGGCCAGATCTAAGTGACCATCGTCGTTGAGATCGTCCGCTGCGACGGAGAACGGCCCTGCGCCCGTCGCGATCGGGGCGGGGCCGGACCACAGCATCGTCGCCGGACCGACATCGCATTCATCGGGCACGCCGTTCCGGTTGCAGTCCCGGCTGGTCCCGGCAGCAATATCCTCGTCATCGGGGGCGCCGTTGCGGTTGCAGTCCGCGGCTTGCTCGTGCGCCCCCATGTCCACCCGCGTGCCGCTGACGCGCGGCCTGCCCGTCAAATCGAACGGCAATGGCTCGGACAGGTCCCCATCGCCGTCAAGATCGACTTCATCGGCAGGCAGTGCCGACGTGTTGCCGGCATCGATACAGGGCGAATCCGCCGCCAGCGCATGAGCGACGCCGGGCGCAACGAAAAGAGGGTAGGCCTCGAGGTTGCCATCACCCCACGTCAACACGCAGCCGCCCTCGACCAGGACTGCCCCACGGCCGCCCTCCACGTCGCAGTGCGCAGCGCTCACCCTGGACGGCGTGCTGCCGTAGTACGCGACGGCGATCTGCGCGCCGCCCGTTGCGGCGTTATCCCACAGGATACAATTCGCCACCGTCACCTCAGAGCCGTACCAGGCGCTGAGCCCGCCGCCTTTAGCCGCCGCACTGTTGGCCACGATGGTGTCGTTGATCACCCGAGGTGAGGAGTCGTAGCAGTATAGGCCGCCGCCGTCCAGGTCGGAGGAATTCCGGGCGATGAGGTTGTTGGCCACGAGCGGCGGAGACGGATCGTTCACCGTATAGATGCCGCCGCCCCGTCCGTCGGCGTGGTTGGATTCCACCCGGTTGTTCACGATGGCCGTCCCGGTATTCTCGTAACAGTAGACGCCTCCGCCCGACCACCCGGCCGAGTTCCGGAGGATGGTATTGCCGACGATACGAGGCGAGGCCAGTAGGAGCGTGTCGATGCCGCCGCCGTTGGTTGGGCAGGAGTTGTCGGCGATCTCATTGGCCGTGACCGTGGCCGTGCCATAGTGGGCGGCAATGCCGCCGCCGTCCTGGTTCGCGCGGTTCCTCAGGACCCGGTTGCCCGTTATGACCGGGGCCGAATGCGTGCTGTAAACTCCCCCGCCGCTGAAGCCCACATTCTCAACGATATCGTTCGCGGTCATAGCGGGGGCCGCGCCGTTTACGCAGGCGATGGCCCCGCCGCCGCTGGCCTCGCAGCCGGTGATCACATTACGGATCAAGGTGGGCGAAGCCCCGTCGCACAGGACGCCCCCGCCATGGCCCGCCGGGAAGAAGCCGGCGGCGTAGCCGTGAGTGATGGTGAAGCCATCCAGCACGGCGCCCGCCGTCTCCGCGTGGTTGAAGAGGCACGCGCGATGCGGTGCGGTGGCCGTGCCTTGGCAGTCGATCGTGCACCAGTCCGGGCCGTTTTCGGAACGCACCAGGATGGCCTTGCCTCTGAAATCGATGTCCCGGTTGCCGTTCCCCATATAGGTCCCGTCCGCTACCACCACCGTGTCGCCGGGCACCGCCGCGTCGATGGCCTCCTGAATCGCGTCGAACGGGTGTTCCGGCGAGCCGTCCTCCAGGGGATCGCTGAGCGTAGGATCACCCGGGCCCGGATCGTGCGGGGCATCATCATCCACGAACTTCATCCCCGCGTGGTCCTCGGGCGGGCGCTCGTACGCCCCCATATCCACGCCCGACCCGCTCACGCGCGGGCCGCCCAACAGGTCGAACGGCATCATTTCGGCAAGATCGCCATCGCCATCCAGATCCAACGCGTCCGGCGACACCGAGGCCGTCCGCCCCGCGTTCACGCACGGCGATGCGGGCCGCAGGCGGTAATCGCCGGTGTCGGGATCCGCATCGACAAAACCCGGATCCTGGTAGATATTGCCCTCGCCGGGTACCTCTTCCTGGATGCAGGAATACGCGACGGAACACTGACCATACGGCCCATCCGCCCAGAAATCGATGTCATCGCCGTTGCCCCAGATGATGCAGTTGACCACCCGAGCCCAGCCGCCGTAAATCCCGCCGCCCGCGGCCGCCCGGTTGCCCAAGATGGTGTTGTTCACGATGTCGGCCGGATCGGTGGCCAGCCAGATCCCACCGCCCTGGCCATCCGTCCCGTTGCCTACGATCAGGTTGCCGAAGACCAGCGTGTCGTTGTCCCACGACAGGCTGATGCCGCCGCCGGCCTGGTCCGCCCAGTTGTAGCTAATGGTGTTGTTGATGATCGAAGCGGGATAGTCCTCGAAGGACGAGATACCTCCGCCGGTCGCCGCGCGGTTCTCCGTGATGGTGTTGCCGAGCACGCGCGTCCGCTCAAAGCAGACGACGCCGCCACCTTCCTGCTCGGCCACGTTCCTAGAGATGACGTTGCCCTGGATCAGCGGAGACCCCACGCCAGCGTACACACCGCCCCCGGACCCGGCCCGATTGCCTGTGATCACGCATTCCTGCACGACCGCGCGCTCGCGGCAGTAGATCCCGCCGCCTTCCCAGGACGCCGTATTGTCCGTCAGCCGGCACTTCCTAATCACCGGAGATCCATATAGCACCAAAATGCCGCCGCCAAGCCGATCCTCCCAACCAGGCCCGTCCAAGAAACCCTTCTTGATCGTGAATCCCTCCAGCACCGCGCTCTCGGTTTCCCGGTTGTGGAAGTAGAAGCCCCGGTGCGGCCGTTCCGCGCTGCCGTCGCAGTCGATGACGCACTCCGCCGCCCCGTTCCGCGAACGCACGGTGATGGCCTTGCCTCTGAAATCGAGGTCGCGGTTGCCATTCCCCGTGTAGGTCCCATCGGCCACCAGAACTGTGTCGCCGTCATGGGCTGCGTCGATGGCCTCCTGGATGGCGTCGAACGGATGCTCCGCCGAACCGTCTTCGGCCGGGTCGCTGGTCTCGGGGTCGCCGGCCCCCCGATCGTCGGGCGCATTGTCGTCCACGTAGCACGCGCGCGGCTCGAATGCCTGGTAGCTGTAGAACGAGATCGTCCCCAGCGTCACCCCCATCGGGTCCCAATCGGCCCGGGCGCCGTCGTTGATGCGCACGCTCTCGCCGTGGGGGAACATCGCGTACACGTCCTCGGTCCAGCCCCCGACCACCCAATCGCCGCCATCCCACCGGATGGCTACGCGCTGGTTCGGCAACGCGGTCCCGTCATAGCGATACTCGATGCTGTCGAAATGCGGCACCAGGCCAGGAAGCGTGACGGTGAACTCGCCCAGCCCCGCGACGACCGCTTCCCACCCGCCAATGTTAAAGACCAGGTCGGTCTCCTCCTCGTGCGGCGGCGACCGGAAGTGCACGGCCACCCACCACAAACCGCCTCCCGCCAGTACGCCATAATTCGCGGGCTCGTCGAAGCTCACGTCTTCAAACCGCAACAGCACCTGCCGCGCGCTGTCGAGTTCCGGCATCTCACCCAGCTCGACGCCGGACCAGCTGCTGACCGTGAGCCATCCGCCGCTCACGGTGGCTCCGGGATCCAGAACACCATCGTGATGATAAGGCGATCCGCTGACGTCTTTCGCTCCATCCTGCCAATCGTAGCGGGCAAACAGGGCCAATTCGGCTTGAGCAGACGCGACCGAGCCCACAACCAGAACGGTGATCAGGCCAAGGCAGCTCCTCATGGTGCTCACCTCTTATACAGAGCGATTCGGGGATGAATGCGGCGGTCGTGGTGATATGACGATCGCGGCCCGTGTCGGTCGTCGCCGTACGTCTCCGGCCAGCCGCTAGGATATAACTTCATGTTAACGGGTCCCCACGAGGCTGTCAAGTACGCCTCCGGCCAGCCCAGCGACTCGGGTCCGTGACACATTAGGCGGGCGTTTTTGGTATGATGCTGGCTGGCCGTCATGGAAGACGGCCGGAGTTGGGGGTTTCAAGGAGGACATGGGTCATGGCGGCGCGTAGCACACGTTCGGAAGCTCGGGCTCGGATTCTGGCGGTATTTCAGGCGGAGTTGGATCGGATGATTCCTGCGGACGAGGGTGTTCCGCTCAAGGGAGCGACCTTCGCCGACTTTGAGGA